>JBFXEK010000058.1:0-7289 GCA_050180155.1 Thiomonas sp.
GGTCGGACGAGCAGACAATTCTGCACAATGTAAACCATTTTATCGGGCAGTTTCCTCTTATGTCCTCGCTGCCGGGCGGCGTGGCGCGTTGCCATGTTGCGCCGGCGCAAAGACCGTTGCTGCATGTCAAATCGCCTGACGGAATCGACGCCAGCCGACGTGGAACGCGCGCTTACCCCTGCGCTGGGCAGGGGATTACGCGTGCATCGGCTGCATGCCAGCGGGTTTTGCGCCACTTGGCGAGCCACGCGCGGCGGGGTCGTGGCGTTCGTCAAGACCGTGCCCGCGTCGCGTGCTGCCGTCTTGCACGCCGAAGCCGACGGCTTGCGCGCCTTGGCCGCTAGCGGCGCGGTGCGCGTGCCCGCCGTGCTGGCGCTGGACGATGCCGCTGCTTGCGGCATGACGCTGCTGGCGTTGGAGTGGCTTGACCTGTGCCCGCCGGACGCGGGATTTGGCGCGCGGCTGGGTGCGGCGCTGGCGGCGCTGCACGCGGCGGCCTCACCCGCGCTGCCCGCTGGCGCACGGTTTGGCTGGCCGCGCGACAACTGGATCGGCGCGACGCCGCAAAGCAATGCGCCGCATGCCGACTGGCAGGAGTTTTTCAACCGCCAGCGCCTGGCTGCGCTGTGTCGGCGGCTGCTCGCCGCAGATCCGTCCCACGCAGCGCTGTGCGCCACGGTCGAGGCGGTGATGGCGCGCTGGCCGGCGTTGCTGCAAGACGGCCATGTGCCGCAGCCCAGCCTGCTCCATGGTGATTTGTGGAGTGGCAACTGGGGCATGCTGGCCGACGGCAAGCCGGTGATTTTCGACCCTGCGGTGGCCGTCGGCGACGCCGAGGCCGACTTGGCGATGATGGAGCTGTTCGGCGCGCCGCCGCCTGGCTTCTGGCCGGCGTACCGCGCCGCCGGCCGTGGGCTGCATCCGGGGTACGGGCGCCGACGCGCGGTGTACCAGCTCTACCACCTGCTCAACCACGCGCTGCTGTTCGGCGGCGGCTATGCGCGTCAGGCGCTGTCGCTGGCGCAGCAGGTGTTGCGCACGGTCGCGGGCTGAGTTGCCGCGGCCGGCAGCGGCGCGGCGAGCTGGCCGAGACGTTCGAGTTCGCGCCGCAACAGATGCGCGGCGGCGACCATTTCGCGCAACGCCGCGTCGGTCTCGGGCCAGCCGCGGGTTTTCAGCCCGCAGTCGGGGTTGACCCACAACCGCTGTACCGCAATGACCTGCGCGGCGCGGCGCAGCAGCTCGGCCATGCTTTGCGCACTGGGCACGCGCGGCGAGTGGATGTCGTACACCCCTGGGCCGATGTCGTTGGGGTAGGCGAAGGCGCCGAAGGCGTCGAGCAGCTCCATGTTCGAACGCGAGGTTTCGATGGTCAGCACGTCGGCGTCGAGCGCGGCGATCGACGGCAGAATGTCGTTGAACTCGCTGTAGCACATGTGCGTGTGGATCTGCGTGTCGTCGTGCGCCACCGCCGAGGCTACGCCGAAGGCGCGCACGGCCCACTGCAGATACGTTGGCCACTGCGCGCGCTTGAGCGGCAGCCCTTCGCGGAACGCCGGCTCGTCGATCTGGATGATGGCAATGCCGGCACGCTGCAGATCGTCGACCTCGTCGCGCACGGCCAGCGCCAACTGCATCGCCACTTGCTCGCGCGGCAGATCGTCGCGCACGAAGCTCCATTGCAGCAAGGTGATCGGCCCGGTGAGCATCCCCTTGACCGGCTTGCTCGTCAGCGATTGCGCGTAGCGCGCGGTGTCCACGGTCATCGGCTCGGGCCGCCAGACATCCCCCCAGAGAATGGGCGGTTTGACGCAGCGTGAGCCGTAGCTTTGCACCCAGCCGTTGCTGCTGAAGGTGTAACCCCAGAGCTGCTCGCCAAAAAATTCGACCATGTCGTTGCGCTCGGCCTCGCCGTGCACCAGCACGTCCAGGCCGATGTCTTCTTGCCGGCGAATGACGCTGCGGATTTCCTCGCGCATGCGTTGCAGATAGTCGGTGTGGCGTAATTCGCCGCGCCGCCATGCGGCGCGCGCGGCGCGGATGTCGGCGGTTTGCGGGAACGAGCCGATGGTCGTGGTCGGCAGCAGCGGCAGGTGCAGCCGCGCGCGCTGCGCGATGATGCGCTGGGCATACGGCGCGGCGCGGCGCGACTGCGCTGCAGTCAGCGCCTCCACCCGGCGGCGCACTTGTGGCAGGGTGATACGCGGGTTGTCGCGGCGTGCCTGCAGCGCCGCGGCGTTGGCTTGCAATTCGGCCCGCACCGCGTCTTCGCCGCGGTCGAGCGCGGCGGCCAGCACCTGCAGTTCGCCGAGCTTTTCCGCGGCAAATGCCAGCCAGGGACGCACTTCCGGATTCAGCCGCGCGCCGTCTTCGCCAGCCAGGCTCACCGGCACGTGCAGCAGCGAGCACGACGGCGCCAGCCATAAGCGCTCGCCCAGCGCAGCGTGCAGCGGCCGCAGCGTATCGAGCAGCGCGCGCAGATCGCTGCGCCAGACGTTGCGGCCGTCGATCACCCCGGCGGACAGCACCCAATGCGACGGCAGCGCCGCCGCCCACTGCGCCCATTGCTGCGGCGCACGCACCAGGTCCAGGTGCACGCCATCGACCGGCAGCGTCGCCACGGTCGCCGGCGCCAGGCTGATCGATTCGAAGTACGTCGTCAGCAGCAGCCGCGGCCGTTGCCCGCCGGGCAACGCTGCGATCGCGGCGTACAGCGTGGGCAGGGCGTCGCGCCAGGCGGCGGGCAAGTCCAGGGTGAGCGCCGGCTCGTCGAGCTGCACCCAGTCCACGCCGAGTGCGGCCAGCGCGGCCAGCAGCCGAGCGTAAGCCGCAGCCAGCGGGGCGGCCAGGCTCAGGCGGTCGAACCCCGGCTGGTGCGACTTGGCCAGCCACAAAAAACTCAGCGGCCCGAGCAGCGCCGGCTTGGCTGCATGCCCGGCCTGCTGCGCTTCGCGCACGCGGTCCAGCAACCATGGCGCGCCGCCGTCGAAGCGGGTCTGGGCGTCGAGCTCGGGCACGAGATAGTGGTAGTTGGTGTCGAACCACTTGGTCATTTCCATCGCCGGCTGCGCCGCATTGCCGCGAGCCAGCGCGAACATCTGCTCCAGGCTGAGCGTCACCGGATCGAAGCCGAAACGCGCGGGCAGTGCGCCCAGCAACGCGGCGGTGTCGAGCACATGGTCGTACAGCGCGAAGTCGCCGACGGTGGCAAAGCGCAAGCCGGCGTCGCGTTGTGCCGCCCAGTTGGCGGCGCACAACCGTGCTGCGGTGGCCTGCAGCGCGGTGGCGCTGCTTTTACCCTGCCAAAAACTTTCCAGGGCGAATTTGAGTTCGCGCTGCGGGCCGATACGGGGATAACCCAGGACGTGTGTGGTAATGGTCATGGCGGTCGTTGCGGATTCAATCGGGGCCCGCCAGTTTGCGGTGAACTCCGGATTGAATCAAGCGATGTTTTTTCGCGTTAAGATGAATGCAATTCATCATTGACGGACATGCTCGAACTGCGACATTTGCGCTCTTTGCTGGCGATTGCCGAAACCGGGCGGATCAACGCCGCGGCGCAGGCCGTGCACCTCACGCCGTCGGCGCTGTCGCACCAGTTGCGCGCGCTGGAGCGGCATTACGCCCTGCCGTTGCTGCGGCGTGATGCACGCGGACTGCGTTTCACCCCAGCGGGCGAGCGCCTGCTGGCGCTGGCGCGGCAGGTGCGCGACGCGCAGCGCGCTGCCGAGCTCGATCTGCAGCGCATCCAGGTCGACACCCGCGGCAGCCTGCGGCTGGTTCTGGAGTGCCACACCTGTTTCGAGTGGCTGATGCCGGTGATGGATGCGTTCCGCCAGCGCTGGCCCGATGTCGAGGTCGATCTGGTGTCCGGGTTTCACCGCGATCCGCAGACCCTGCTCGACGACGGCAAGGCCGACATGGTCATCGGTGCGCTGCGACCGGCGGGTAGACGATGGGTGTCGCTGCCGCTGTTTCGCTTCGAGATCCTGCTCGTGTTGCCTCCCGGACATGCCCTTTGCGCCAAGCGCACGGTGCGCGCCGCCGATTTGCAGGGGCAGACCCTCATCACCTACCCGGCGCCGGAGGAACGCATCGACCTGATCCGTGAAGTGCTGCGCCCTGCCGGAATCCGGCTGCCGCGACGTACCGCGGAGCTGACGATCGCCATCTTGCAGCTCGTCGCCAGCCGCCGCGGCATCGCGGCGCTGCCCAACTGGGCGCTCAAGCCATCAGTGGACAGCGGCTATGTGCAGGCGCGGCGCATCGGCGCACGCGGCTTGTGGAGCGAGCTGTACGCCACGGTGCCGGCCGAGCTCGGCCAGCGGCCGTATGTGCACGACTTTGTCGACATCGCCCGCCAAAGCATCTCCAGCCGTCTCGACGGCGTGCAACTGCTCTGAGGCAGGCGGGCAAAAGGAGCCCGCCGTGGCGTGATGCGCAGCGGCGCAGGACAATGCAGACTTCGTTCTCACCTGAAGGAGCAGCCATGCCGCACCATACCCAGACGTTGCATACCGCAGACGGGCAGACGATCAGCGCCTATGTCGCCCAGCCGCAGGGCAAACCGCGCGGCGGTATCGTCGTCGTCCAGGAAATTTTCGGGGTCAACGCGCACATCCGCAGCGTGGCCGACGGCTATGCCGCGGCGGGCTACCTGGCCATCGCACCTGCCGTATTCGACAGCGTGCAGCCGCAGGTCGAACTCAATACGACGCGCCGGGTGTGCAGAAAGGGCTGGAACTCGTTGCCGCGCTCGGCATGGATCGCGCGCTGGCCGGTGTGCTGGCCGCGGCGCAGGCAGCCGCCGTTGCAGGTAAGGTGGGCGTCGTCGGTTTCTGCTGGGGTGGCACCGTAGCCTATCTGGCGGCGATTCGCGCCGGGCTGCCGGCGGTGAGCTACTACGGCGGACGCAATGTGCAACTCGTCGGCGAACCGGCCAAGGCACCGTTGCAGTTCCATTACGGCCTGCGCGACGCCCATATTTCCGCCGCCGACCGCGAGGCCGTGCGCGCGGCCAACCCCACCGCCGAGTTTTACGTGTACGATGCCGACCACGGTTTCAACTGCGACGCCCGACCGAGCTACGACGCCGCCGCCGCCCGGCTGGCGCGCGAGCGTGCGCTGGCGTTTTTTGCCAAACATGTCGGCTGAGAGGGTGCGAACGCACCGGGCATCGCCCGCTCATGGTCCGCAGGTCGCGCCGATCGGCGCAGCGACAATGGCAGGGTCATTCCCATCTCGCATGACCCTCCATCGCATCCGCCGCCTGCCCGCGCCTGTGGCCGAGACCTGGCTTCCGGCGCTGCCCTGCGCCCGGCGCAGTGGGCTGCAAAGCTGGCTGACCGACGCCGGATCGCTGACGCAGCGTCTGCGCGCCGGCAGCAGCCGCTTCGAATTGCGGCTGCTGCGCCAAGGCATCGGCCGGGCGCTGCGCGACGAATATCCCCTCCTCGGTCTACCGCATGGCCGCAAAGTCTGGCGCCGCGACGTGCTGCTCGTGGCCGATGACGTGCCGCGGGTTCTCGGCCATAGCGTGTGCGCCCTGCCGGTGCTGCGCGGACCGTGGCGTTTGTTGCGGCATCTGGGAAGCAAACCCGTGGGCGACGCGGTGTTCACCCGCGCGCAGACGCAGCGCACGGCTCTGCGAGTCAAACGCCTGCGTCCTGGGCTGCCGTTGCGCCGCTTTGCCGACGCGCTGCGGCCATCGGGCGGCCCGCCGCCCTGGGCGCGGCGCTCGGCGTTCGTCTTCGCCGGTCAGCCTTTGTGGGTGAGCGAGGTGTTTTTCCCGCCAGCTCGGGGCGAACAGAAGCCATGACGAGCGTGACAACACGCATGTCTCCATCGATCGAAGCGAGGAAGGGAAATCGACAGATCGGGCCCGTCGCTTGCGGGCAAACTCGCGAGGCAGATTCATCATGGCCTGCATGTCTGGCGGCATAGACTGCACGCCCCATGCGTCAACGAACGAAGCTCTACCCGGCCCTTGCTTGGTCGCTCCGCTTGGTGTTTTTCTCTGGGGGGCTTTGATGCTGGTCGGCAACCTGCGGCAAAGCCATTCGCCGATGAAGTTTGTCCTTGCTGCGCTGCGCGTCGGCCCGAGCGCCGCGGCGACGCGCCGGCGCCGGTTGGGCAGCCCTCGGGGGCAAGGCACTCGGTGGGATCAGGCGGCAAACACCGGGGGGCGGGCGTGCGCCCAAGGTCGCACCTGTTCCAACTGGCTGGCGAGACGCAGCAGCAAATCTTCCCGCCCCCACGCGCCGACGAACTGCACACCGACCGGCAGCCCGCGTGCATCCAGCCCCCACGGCACCGACATCGCCGGTACCCCGGTCAGGTTGGCCAGCTGGGTGAAGGGCGTGCGCTGCAGGTTGTCGAATGCCAATTGCTCGACCAAGCCGCTGCGTCGCAGCAGCCCGGCAAGGCCGAAGCGCAGCACCAGCCGCAGCGCTTGCTGCTGCCAGGCCACGGGCTTGAACTCACCGATGCGCGCCGGGGGCTGGGCGCAGGTCGGGGTGAGATAGAGGTCGAACCGTGTGAACAAGTGGCCGAGGGCGCGCATCGGCGCGTTCCAGCGCGACCGCGACAACGCATACTCGCCGGCCGACAGGCCGCGGCCCATCAGCGCCAGCGCCTGGGTTTCGGCCTCGAATGCCTTGGCGGGTATGCCCTGTTGCCGCCACCACTGCAGTTGCGCTGCCACCTGACCAAAATACATGGTCAGGTAGTCGCTGGCGAGCTGCATGCCGTCGCCCACCGGATCGACCTGTTCGACGCTGTGGCCCAGCGTTTGCAGCAGACGCGCGCATTCCGTGGCTGCAGCAGACCAGGCCGGGTCGACTGCGGCGCCCAGCGGCGATGCCGTGCTCAACGCGATGCGCAAGTGTGTGGTGGGCGCGCCCACTTCCTGCGCGTAGGGCCGCTGCGGCGGGGCGACGATGAATGGATCGCCGGGTTCGGCGCCGCTGAGCACGTCGAGCAGCGCGGCGCTGTCGCGCACCGAACGCGACAGCACGTGCGCGCTCACTGCGCCTTCCCACAACTCGTCGAATTGCGGCGCGCAGCTCACCCGCCCGCGTGAGGGCTTCAGGCCGAACAGGCCGCAATACGCCGCAGGGATTCGGATCGACCCGCCGCCGTCGGCCGCGGCAGCCACGGGCACGATGCCCGCGGCGACCGCGGCGGCGGCACCCCCAGACGATCCACCTGGAGTGTGGTCGGGATTCCACGGATTGCACGTCGGGCCAAATGCCGCGGGCTCGGTCACCGCCTTCAACCCGAGTTCCGGC
>JBFXEK010000059.1:0-7245 GCA_050180155.1 Thiomonas sp.
GGTCAGGGTGATCAGGCCGATCTGGCCGAAGTTCAGATGAAAATCGGTTTTGAACAGCGGGTAGATCGCCAGCATCAACAACTGGATCATGTCGTTGAGAAAGTGCGAAAAACTGATCGCGCCGAGAATGCGGAATGTGGTCTTTTCCGCCTGCGCGCTGCTGCACGCGCCAAGCGCCGGGGTCGTTGGGGTGGAACTCACGGTTTGTCGTCGGTGTTTACGGGGTGCACCGGGAGGAATTGCGCAAGCGCAAGAATAGCCCGGCGGCGAATTGTTTGCACAGGCATGGAATTGGCACGGGCAGTCGCTGCGCTGCATCGGCGCCAGCGGAGTACCGGCGAAAACGAACGACCGTTCTATTTTTCCGCCGATCGTGCATAGAATAGAAAAAACTTCAACGGAGACGGCGATGACACCGCATCAACTCTTGGAACGTTTCGGCCCGCGAGAAGCGATGGATTACGACGTGGTCGTCGTCGGCGCCGGGCCGGGCGGGCTGGCCACGGCGATCCACCTCAAACAACTGGCGCAACGAACCGGCCGCGATATTTCGGTGTGCGTGCTGGAAAAAGGCTCTGAAGCCGGGGCGCACATTCTGTCGGGGGCGATCATGGATCCGGGTGCGCTGACCGAGTTGTTTCCCGACTGGCAGGCGCTGGGCGCGCCGCTGAACCAGCCGGTGACCGCCGACGAATTCTTGTTCCTTGGCGCCGCCAGCGCCCGCACGGTGCCGACGGCGTTGTTGCCCGATTGCTTCAAGAACCACGGCAATTACGTCATCAGTCTGGGCAATGTGGTGCGCTGGCTGGCGCAGCAGGCCGAAGCGCTCGGGGTTGAGCTATTCCCTGGATTTGCCGCCGCCGAAGTGCTGTACGACGCGCAGGGGCGGGTGTGCGGCGTGGCCACCGGCAACCTGGGCGTGGGCAAGGATGGGGAGCCGACCGACCATTTCCAGCTCGGCATGGAGCTGCGCGCCAAATACACCGTATTCGCCGAAGGGTCGCGCGGCCAGTTGGGGCGCCAGCTCATCGCGCGGTTCGAACTCGACGCCGGGCGCGATCCGCAGGCGTACGGCATCGGTATCAAAGAACTGTGGGAGGTGAGCGCGGAGCAACACCGACCGGGGCTGGTGGTGCACACCGCGGGCTGGCCGCTCGACGCGCACACCTACGGTGGCGGCTTTCTCTATCACCTCGAAGAGCGCAAAGTCGCCGTCGGTTTCGTCGTCGGCTTGGATTACACCAACCCCTGGCTGAGTCCGTTCGAGGAATTCCAGCGCTTGAAAACGCACCCGGCGCTGCGCGGCGTGTTCGACGGCGGCAAGCGCCTGGGCTACGGCGCGCGCACCATCACTGCTGGCGGACTGCTGTCGTTGCCCAAGCTGGTTTTCCCCGGCGGCTGCCTGGTGGGCTGCGAGGCGGGGTTTCTCAACGCATCGCGCATCAAAGGCAGCCATGCGGCGATGAAGAGCGGCATGCTCGCCGCGCAGGCCATCGCCCAGGCGCTTGCCGACGGGCGCGAACGCGACGAACTCGGCGCCTACCCGGCGGCGTTCGAGCAGTCATGGTTGTTCGACGAGCTGAAGACGGCGCGCAATTTCAAGCAATGGTTCAAAAAGGGGCGAACGCTGGGCACACTGATGACGGGGATCGAGCGCTGGTTGCTGCCGCGCTTGGGGATGAAATCGCCGCCGTGGACGCTGCACCATCACACCGCCGATCATGCCATGCTCAAACCCGCTGCCGACTGCCCGCGGATCGACTACCCCAAACCCGACGGCGTGCTCACCTTCGACCGTCTCAGCTCGGTGTATCTGAGCAACACCAACCACGAAGAAAACCAGCCGCCGCACCTCACGCTCAAAGACGTGTCGGTGCCGGTGCAAATCAACCTCAAAACCTACGCCGGGCCGGAGCAGCGCTACTGCCCGGCCGGGGTGTACGAATTCGTCAAAGGCAGCGACGGCAACGACCGGCTGCAGATCAATGCGCAAAACTGCGTGCACTGCAAAACCTGCGACGTCAAAGACCCGACGCAAAACATCGTCTGGGTCGCGCCCGAAGGCGGCGGCGGGCCGAACTACGTCGGCATGTGACCGCGGGCGCGCAGCGACGGGCGTGTCTGGCTGAGGGCCTGGCGTAACCCCGGCCGCATACGCGCAAACACGGGGGATGGCGGCCCCGCCGCAGCCCGTGGCCGTCTGCCAGCGGCGGCGGCCGATACACTGTGACGAAATTCCACGGGCCGGACGTTGGACTGCGCAGCACAGCGCCAGCGCCTGGCCGTTTGCTTTTGCTGCCTGCATGCCCGGTTCGCTTTCTCTGTCCGCTTTGTCGCCGAGTGTCTCGACGAGCGTCTGGCCGCCCAGCACGTCAACGATGCAGCGTCGGCTGCAGCTGGGGTTTTGGGCGCTGATCGCGCTCACGCTGTGCTTCGGCGCCTGGCTGGCGTGGATCAACTGGCAGCGCCAAAACGACCTGCTGCGCACCACGCTGCGGGTGGAAACCGCGTTTCTCGCCGATGCCACCTCGGCCTACCTCGATCGCTACGAGATGGTCATGGCTGCCCTGGGCGACGAATTACAGGCCCATCCGCAGCTGCTCGCCGAACCGCGGCTGCTGCGCCCGGTGTTGCAGCGTTACCGCGAACTGCTCGGGCCCGAGCAGGCACTGGCGATCAATCTGTCGCATCCCGACGGCCAGGTGTTCGCCACCTCGCTGCCCGAAGACACGCCGCTGCCGAATTTCAGCACCATGCCCGAAATCTGGGAAGGCATCCGCGAAGCGCAGCAGGTGCAGCGGCTGGAGGTCGGCAGGGCGGTCATCGGCCCGATGCTGCACCGCTGGGTGATACCGCTGCGGCTGATGGTCAAAAACGCCGCGGGCCAGCCGCAGTGGTTGATTGCCGTGCCGGTCGAACTCAACGATTTTCTCGACCGCTGGCGACGCTCGGTCGCAGCAGCGCAGTACGCCATGCCGGGAATGTCGATCGCGTTGATGCGCGCCGACGGCTATTTGCTGGCGCGCTGGCCGGCGCCCAAAACCGAGGATCTACCGCGGTTTTACGGCACACGCCGGCAGGGAGCGCTGGCGCGCGCCGCGCAGCACGCGCCGCAGGCGATGAGTGGGGAATTCAGCGGCCGGGTCGATTCGGACCAGATCCCGCGGCTGGGTGCCTGGGTGCGGCTGCCGCACGACGGCGTGCTGGTCAACATGACCGTGCCGCGGGCGCTGTTGTGGCGTGACTTTTGGCGTGCGTACTGGCCGGCGCTGACCATCCTGGCCGCCTGGCTGGCCATTCTCTTCCTGGCCTACCGCCTGGTCAGTCGGCAAGCCGAGCGTGAACGAGCGCAACTGCGCGACCGCGCCGACATCATGTACCGCCTGGCCAACCAAGACAGCCTGACGGGTTTGCTCAACCGCCGTGGCATGGGCGAGCACTTGCAGCGCGCGCACGAACTGGCGCGCGAAACCGGCGTCGGCTACGCCTTGGTGCTGTTCGATCTGGATCATTTCAAGTTGATCAACGACGGTTTCGGTCATGCCGCGGGAGATGCCGTGCTGCAACAGGTGGCGCATTTGCTGCAGACTCGCGTGCGCAAGGAAGACCAGGTGGCGCGTTGGGGCGGCGAGGAATTCCTGCTGCTGCTTCCCGCAGCCACTGTAGAGACCGCGCGCATCACCGCGGAAAAGCTGCGCGAACTCATCGCGCACACGCGCATGTCGGTGGGCGGTACCGAATTGCGCCTGACGGCCAGTTTCGGCGTGTCCGCCTGGGAGCCGCAGCGCGCGACGACCGTCGCCGAACTGCTCGGGCAATGCGACTCGGCGCTGTACAACGCCAAGTCCGGCGGGCGCAACTGCGTGGCGCTGTTCGAGGGGCAGTCGGCGCACGACTATTTGCGTGGTTTCACGCTCAAGCGCGCCATCGAGGACGACCGCATCCGCGCCGCGTATCAGCCGTTGGTGTCACTGGCCGACGGGCAGATCGTCGGCTACGAAGCGCTGGCGCGCCTGGTCAGCGAAAGCGGCGAGGTGATCGCCGCCGGGCAGTTCATCGACGTGGCCAACCGCCTGCGGCTGGAGCACCACATCGACGCCCGCGTGTCCAAACAGGTCATGGCGCACTGCAGCCAGCGGCTGAGCCAGACCGGCGAGCCGGTGAAATACATGATCAACTGTTCGGCGGACTTTCTCAGCCGCGCCGAAGACGTGCAAGCCCTGCTCGACCGCGCGCAACACTATTGCCGGACTTGCGCTGCCGGTCTGAACGGCAAAGACAAGCCACTGGTCATCGAGATCACCGAACGCCAGCTCATCGGCGACGCTGAGGCCGTGCGCAAGCTGGTGCAGCCGCTGATCGACTTTGGCTTCCAACTCGCGGTGGACGATTTCGGCAGCGGTTATTCGTCGTACCTCTACGTCCTCAAGCTGCCGGTGCGTTACATCAAAATCGAAGCCGAGCTCGTGCGCCAGGCCGCCGGCAGCGAGCGGGCGCGCACCATGGTGCGGTCGATCAACGGCATGGCGCACGACCTGGGCATCCTGACCATTGCCGAAGGTATCGAAGACGCCGCCACGGCCGACGCCATGCGGCAAATCGGCGTCGATTGGGGGCAGGGCTACTACTGGGGCAAGCCGCAGATCCCGGATTGAGCGTGCTGGGCCGGCCGCGGCGCATCGTCGCCGGATCGGTTCAAATACCGGCATTTCGGCTTTGATGCGTCGTATGCAATTCGTTCTGCGCCAGCCCGATCCACGTGCACAGCACCGCCTGCTGCAGGCGGGAACTCACCCCTTGCTGGCGCAGTTGTACGCCGCGCGCGGGGTGAAGGATGCGCAGGAACTGGAACTGGACTTGCCGCATCTGCTGCCCCCGGCGCAGCTCAAAGGGGCGCAGGAGGCCGCCGCCGCCCTGGCCGAGGCGATCGGCCGCGGTCAGCGCCTGCTCATCGTCGCCGATTACGACTGCGATGGCGCTACCGCCTGCGCCGTGGGGCTGCGCGGTCTGCGGGCGCTGGGCGCGCAGGTGACGTACCTCGTTCCCAACCGTTTCACCACCGGCTACGGCTTGTCGCCCGCCGTGGTCGATCTGGCGCTGCAGCATCCGGCAGGCAAACCCGATTGGATCATCACCGTGGACAACGGCATCGCCAGCGTCGACGGCGTGGCACACGCCAAGGCGCACGGGGTGCGCGTGCTCGTCACCGACCATCACTTGCCGGGGCCGGTCTTGCCCGCCGCCGACGTCATCGTCAACCCCAACCAACCAGGCTGCGATTTTCCAAGCAAGTCGATCGCCGGGGTCGGGGTGATGTTCTACGTGCTGCTGGCTCTGCGTGCCGAGCTGCGCCGGCGTGGCGTGTTCGACGCCGCCAGCCAGCCGCGACTGGACGCGCTGCTCGATCTGGTCGCGCTGGGCACGGTGGCCGACGTCGTGCGGCTGGATGCGAACAACCGTCTGCTGGTGGCGCAAGGGCTCAAGCGCATCCGTGCCGGGCGCATGCAGCCGGGCATTGCCGCGCTGCTGCAGGTCGCCGGGCGTGACGCGACGCGCCTGGGCAGCGCCGATCTGGGCTTTGCGCTGGGGCCGCGGGTCAACGCCGCCGGTCGGCTGGCCGATATGACGGTGGGCATCGAATGTCTGAGCACCGACGACCCGGCGCGCGCGCTGCTGCTGGCGCAGCAGCTCGACGCCCTCAACCGCGAGCGACGCGGTATCGAAGCCGGCATCAAAGCCGAGGCGCTGCAAATGCTCGACCAGCTCGATACCGGCGGGCAAACCGGCGCCGCGGCCATCAGCCTGTTTGCGCCGCACTGGCACGAGGGCGTAATCGGCATCGTCGCCGGGCGGATCAAAGACCGCGAGCACCGCCCGACGTTCGTATTCGCTCCGGCCGAGGACGGCACGCTGCGCGGCTCGGGGCGGTCGATCGCCGGGTTTCACCTGCGTGACGCGCTGGACCTCGTCGCCAAGCGCGAGCCCGGTCTGCTGTTGTGCTTTGGCGGCCATGCGATGGCCGCAGGTTGCACGCTGCTGGCAGACGGCTTCGAGCGGTTTCGCGCCGCGTTCGCGCAAGTCGCCGCAGAGTGGCTGGAGCCGGCGATGTTGCAGCGTCGCCTGGAAGTCGATGGCCCGCTGCCGGCGCAGTGGCTATTGCCCGAGATGGCGGCGCTGCTGGGCGCTCAGGTTTGGGGGCAGGGGTTCGCCGCGCCGCTGTTTAGCGCCCGCGTGCAGGTACGACAGCAGCGGCTGATCGGCGAGCGGCATCTCAAGTCTAGGGTACGGCTGCTCGACGCCGACGGCGTGACGGCCGATACGCTGTTCGACCTCGTCGCCTGGGGGCGCACCGAGTTTCTGCCTGACGAGGCGCGCATCGCTTACCGTCTGGAGAGCAACACCTGGCAGGGGGTGACGCAGTTGCAGCTCGTGCTCGAAGCGGTCGAAGGCTGAAATTCAGCGCCGTGTCGCTGCGCGCTGCACGCAGTCCACATACGCCGCGCCGTCGGGCGGCAGGCCGGTGCGCTGCGCGGTCCACAGCATCTCGCCCAGACACTCCATGATGGCGTGGTGCGCCGCGTGTTCGCCTTGCCGGCTGCGCAGCAGCTCGAACGCCTGGCGGATCCCCGGCGGTTGATCGATCGACACCTGTTCGCTGATCGACAAATGCATCGACAGGTGCAGGAACGGATTGGTTCGCCCCTGCTCGACGCTGTAATCGCGGTCGCGGCTGTTCACGTCGGCCAGCTCGTCGTGGTACTGCGGATGCTGCTCGATCCAGCCGACGGCGATGAGCTCCAGAGGCGTGAGCACGCCACCGGAGCGGTGCCGCTGCCACGCCGAAATGAAAAACTGCCGGACGTCGTCTTTGCTCGGGTTGAACATAAGGGCGGTATTGTGCGGCAGAAACTGGCGTATGGCAGATTGCGTTTGTGCACGCTACGTCGCGCCTGGGCCGATGACGCCCCCGCTTCGCGCTTACAAAGCCGGTGGTTTCGTGATTTTTTTCACGAAACGGAGCCATTCGCCCGAGAGCGATTGATGTCGATCATTGAATTTGACATTGCGGCGACTAAAGTTATTTTACAAAGTCTCACTGCAGAAGGAACCGATGATGAAACGTCCTAATATTCACAGCCTTGTTGGTTTTGCCTACAGTTTGGTAGCGGTCATCGTGGCAGTTTGTCTGACGCCTCAACAAAATGCACTGGCGGCAACGGCAACGACTACGTTTCAGGTCACGGC
>JBFXEK010000060.1:0-7229 GCA_050180155.1 Thiomonas sp.
CTCGGCAGGTAGTCCACCAGCGTGGGCGGCGGCTCACCGGGGGCGGCGCCCGACAGGTGCCGCGAGTAGTTCTCGATGCCCTTGCAGTGGCCGAGCTCGGACAGCATTTCCAAGTCGAAGCGGGTGCGCTGCTCCAGCCGCTGCGCCTCCACCAGCTTGCCCGCGCGGGTGAACTCGTGCACGCGCTCGCGCAGCTCCTGTTTGATGCTTTCCACCGCGCGCAGCACGTTTTCGCGCGGCGTGACGTAATGCGAACTCGGGTAAATCGTGAAGCGCGGGATTTTTTGCCGCACCACGCCGGTGAGCGGGTCGAACAGGCTGAGCGACTCGATTTCATCGTCGAACAGCTCGATGCGCACCGCCAGCTCGGCATGTTCGGCCGGAAATACGTCGATCAGGTCGCCGCGCACGCGGAACGTGCCGCGGGTGAAGTCCATTTCGTTGCGCTGGTACTGCATGCGCACCAATTGCGCCAGCAGTTCGCGTTGCCCGATGCGGTCGCCGGTGCGCACCGTCAGAATCATGGCGTGGTAGTCCGCCGGATTGCCGATGCCGTAAATCGCGCTGACCGTGGCGACGATCACCGTGTCGCGCCGCTCCAGCAGGCTTTTGGTCGCCGACAGCCGCATCTGCTCGATGTGCTCGTTGATCGCGCTGTCTTTCTCGATGAACAGATCGCGCTGCGGCACATAAGCCTCGGGCTGGTAGTAGTCGTAGTAGCTGACGAAATACTCCACCGCGTTTTTCGGGAAAAACTCGCGGAACTCGCTGTAGAGCTGCGCCGCCAGCGTCTTGTTCGGCGCAAACACGATCGCCGGCCGCCCCATGCGCGCAATCACATTGGCCATGGTGTACGTCTTGCCTGAGCCGGTGACTCCCAGCAGAGTCTGAAAACTCAAGCCGTCTTGCAATCCTTCGACGAGCTGGGCGATCGCCGCTGGCTGGTCGCCCGCTGGCGGGTACGGCTGGTACAGCCGGAACGGCGACTGCGGAAAGCTGACGAATTTGTCCGGATCGGGCGAGGCGACGGGTTGCGGTGCGGGCATGGTGCAGAACAGGCAAACGGCGTGAGCGCCAGACCGGCGCTGAAGGCGCCAAGGTCTGACGCGACGGCGTAAAATCGCCGCTTTTGCTGCGCAGCATTGTGCTGCAATCCCGACCTCTTCGCCCGAGCACCGCCCATCTCCCATGACCCAGTCTCTTTTTTCCCGCGTGGAAATGGCCCCGCGCGACCCCATCCTCGGTCTGAACGAACAATTCGCCGCCGACCCCAACCCGAACAAAGTCAACCTGGGCATCGGCGTGTACACCGACGCCGAGGGCAAGCTGCCGCTGCTGGCCTGTGTCAAAGCCGCCGAGGCGCAACTGGCGCAGGCGCCCAAGCCGCGCGGTTATCTGCCCATCGACGGCATCGCCGCCTACGATAAAGCCGTGCAGGCGCTGGTGTTCGGCGCTGACAGCGAGGCCGTCACTTCCGGCCGCGTCGCCACGGTGCAGGCTCTGGGCGGCACCGGCGGACTCAAAGTCGGCGCCGACTTCCTCAAGCGCTTGAACCCGAACGCGCCAGTGCTGATTTCCGACCCGAGCTGGGAAAACCACCGCGCCTTGTTCGAGGCCGCGGGCTTCGCCGTGGGCACCTACCCTTATTACGACGCCGCCAAGCAGGGCGTGAATTTCGACGCCATGCTGGATGCGCTGAACGCCGCCGCCGCAGGCACCATCGTCGTGCTGCACGCTTGCTGCCACAACCCCACCGGCTACGATCTCGGCCCGGCGCAGTGGGAGCGAGTGATCGCCGTGCTCAAAGCGCGCGGCCTGGTGCCCTTCCTCGACATGGCGTATCAGGGTTTTGGCGAAGGCATCGCCGAGGACGGCGCCGTCATCCAGCAGTTTCTCGCCGCCGGCATGGATTTTTTCGTCGCCACCTCGTTCTCCAAGAGCTTTTCGCTCTACGGCGAGCGCGTCGGAGCGCTCAGCGTCGTCTGCGCCAGCAAAGACGAGGCCGCGCGCGTGCTGTCGCAGCTCAAGCGCGTGATCCGCAGCAACTACTCCAATCCCCCGACCCACGGCGCGCAAATCGTCGCCACCGTGCTCGCCAGCCCCGAACTGCGCGCGCAGTGGGAACAGGAACTCGCCGGCATGCGCGACCGCATCCGCAGCATGCGCAGCACCTTGGTAGAAAAACTCACCGCCGCCGGAGTCAAAGGTGACCTGTCCTACATCACCCGGCAAAAAGGCATGTTCAGCTACTCCGGCCTGTCGCCCGAGCAAATGGAGCGCCTGCGCACCGAGTTCGGCGTGTACGGTGTGTCCACCGGGCGGATTTGCGTGGCGGCGATCAACCTGCACAACGTCGATTATGTGGCCAAGGCGGTTGCGGCGGTGATGCAATAACACCCTTGGCCCGGCCCGATGGTTGCATTTGCCCACTTGCCAGTCGGCCTGCGCCTGCCTGCGCAGCAAAATCCGTGGCAGAGGGCTAAAATTTGTGCATTGCAACATCGAGTCGGAGCCGATCATGGTGTATGACCTGTTCGAAACCCAGCGTGCACTGATGCGTCCATTGGCCGACTTCGCCGAAGCCGCCGCCAAGTTCTACGCCAACCCGGTCTGGCCGGCCGTGCCGCACAGCATCACCCAGCGCGTCTCGGCCAGCTACGACCTGATGCACCGGCTGATCAAGGACTACGAGAAACCGCAGTTCGGCATCAACGCCGTGACCATCCAGGGCAAGACCGTCGCGGTGCAGGAGCGCGTGGTGCTGGAAAAACCTTTCTGCCGCCTGCTGCGCTTCAAGCGGTTTTCCGACGATACCGCGCTGCTGGGCAAGCTCAAGGATGATCCAACCGTGCTCATCGTCGCGCCGCTGTCGGGCCACCACGCCACGCTGCTGCGCGACACCGTGCGCACCATGCTGCAAGACCACAAGGTGTTCATCACCGACTGGACCGACGCGCGCATGGTACCGACGGAATTGGGCGTGTTCAGCCTCGACGATTACGTCGCCTACATTCGCGAATTCATCACCACCATCGGGCCGAACGTGCACGTCATGTCGGTGTGTCAACCCACGGTGCCGGTGCTGGGCGCCATTTCGCTCATGGCCAGCGCGGGCGAGATCGCCCCGCGCAGCATGATCATGATGGGCGGGCCGATCGATGCGCGCAAATCGCCCACGGCGGTGAACAACCTGGCGATGAACAAGAGCTACGAGTGGTTCGAGAACAACGTGATTTATCGCGTGCCCGCCAACTATCCCGGCGCTGGGCGGCGCGTCTATCCGGGATTTTTGCAGCACACCGGATTCGTTGCCATGAATCCCGACCGCCATCTGTCGTCGCACTACGACTACTTCCTCGACCTGATCCGCGGCGATAACGACGACGCCGAGGCACACCGCCGTTTTTATGACGAGTACAACGCCGTGCTCGACATGGATGCGGCGTATTACCTCGACACCATCCGCGTCGTATTCCAGGATTTCGCCTTGGTCAACGGCACTTGGCGGGTGGGCGGCGAGTTGGTGCGGCCGCAAGACATCCACCGCACCGCCTTGCTGACCATCGAAGGCGAACTCGACGATATTTCCGGCGCCGGTCAAACCGAAGCTGCGCACGAGCTGTGCAGCGGCATCGCTGCCGTCAGCCGGCAACACTATGTGGCCGCGGGCGCGGGGCATTACGGCATTTTTTCCGGCCGCCGCTGGCGCGAAAAAGTCTACCCGGTGGTGCGCGATTTCATCGCCGCGCACCCCCACGGCGCAGCAAGCGAGCCGCCGCGCAAGTCCACACGATCGCAGCCGGGCGGCGTGCAGCCCCCTGCGTCGCTGGCGCCTGCCGAGGACTGAATGGGCTGAATCCGCAAGGTTTCCCCGCCGTCCCCCTCCACCACACCGCGATGTCGCCGTGCGACCAAACCCGCACCGAGCCAAGCACCGAGCAGGAGCTGGCTACGCGGATCGATGCCTTGCTACCGCAGACGCAATGCAAGCGCTGCGGCTACGCCGACTGCGCCGCCTATGCGCAGGCCCTCGCCAGCGGTCAAGCGCAGATCAACCGCTGTCCGCCCGGCGGCGGGCAGGGGATCGCGCGTCTGGCCGCATTGCTGCATCGCCCCGTGCTACCGCTCGATCCAGAATGCGGCACCGAAGGCCCGCGGCAGCTCGCCGTGATCGACCCCGGTCAATGCATTGGCTGTACGCTGTGCATTCCGTCCTGCCCGGTGGACGCGATCGCCGGGGTTGCCAAGCGCATGCACACGGTCATCGACACCTGGTGCACCGGCTGCGCGCTGTGCCTGCCGTCCTGTCCAGTGGACTGTATCCGCCTGAGCGCTTTGCCCGATCCCGTGGCCGCAGCGCGCACCGGCTGGGACGCGTGGAGCGCCGAACAGGCGGACCAAGCGCGGCAGCGTTATGCCCGCCACTGCCTACGGCAGCAACAAACGATGCCAGCACAGCCAACTGTGACCGCCAGCACCGGGCATACGGCCGCAGCGGTCGCCGCCGAACGCAAGGCTGCCGTGCTCCAAGCCGCGCGTGAGCGTGCGCGGGCGAGGCAGGCGTCGGCTGGCCAGACCGACCCTCAGTCCACTGCATAAACCTCGACCTTCGACATGACGACCAAACCGAGCAAAGCGCTGCAAACGTTTCCCAACCCGGCCGCCGAACGTGACTACCACATTCACATGCAAGTGCCTGAATTCACCTGCTTGTGCCCACTGACCGGCCAACCGGATTTTGCCCGCTTCGACATCGACATCATCCCGGACAAACTCTGCGTCGAGCTCAAAAGCCTCAAGCTCTATATGTGGAGCTACCGCGACGAAGGTGCGTTTCACGAAAAAGTGACCAACACCATCCTCGACGACTTGGTCCACGCGATCGCGCCGCGGTTCTTGCGCGTCACCGCGCGCTGGTACGTGCGCGGCGGCATTTATACCAACGTGGTCGTCGAGCACCGCCAACCCGGCTGGACACCGGCGCCGCGTGTCGATTTGGCGCAGTTCGACGCAGCGCAGCCGACGGCGGGCTGAAGCACCGCTCAGGCGGTGAGCGGCGTTTGCGGCTGGATGCGCAATATGGCGTTCAAGCCAGTCACTAGCACCGTGCCATCGACCAGCGCGAGCACGCCATACGGCTGGTGCAGCACACCGGGCAAGGCGCCGGTGACCACGGCTTCTCCCTGACCGTTTCCCGCCAGGGTCGAGACGGTGCCGTCCGGTGCGACCCGGCGCACCCGGTTGTTGCCGCTGTCGGCGACGATCAGGCTGCCATCGGGAGCGAACGACAGCATTTGTGGATGCAAAAACAGCGCCGTGGCCGCGTTGCCGTCGGCAAACCCTCCCCTGCCCGGCTTGCCGGCGAAAGTGCTCACCGCGCCGTCGGGCGTGATGCGACGGATCACATTGTTGAAGTATTCGCTGACGTAGACATTGCCACGCCGGTCGAGCGCCACGCCGATGGGCGTATTGAACCGCGCCTGCGCACCGCGGCCATCGCGCCAGCCGGTCGCCCCTGGCGAGCCGGCCAGCGTGCCGACCACGCCATTCGGGCTGATGCGTCGCACCGTCGAGTTGTAGGCGTCGGCCACGTACACCACGCCACGGGGATCGACCGCCACGCCCACCGGATGGTTGAACCGGGCCCGAGCCCCCGGGCCGTCGGCGTATCCTTCGACGTCGATTTTTCCAGCCCAGGTGGTGACCATGCCGTCGCGGCCGATGCGTCGCACGGTGTTGCTGCCGGAATCGGTGACGAACAGTGTGCCGTCGGCTGCCACGGCGACGCACTCGGGCGAATAGAAATGCGCCTGCAGCGCCGGGCCGTTGCGTGCGCTGCGCTGTTGCACCTGCCCGGCGACGATGCTCACCTGCCCGTCCGTGCCCAGCTTGCGCACCACGCTGTTGACATAGTCTGCAACGAACACATTGCCTTGCGCGTCCTGCGCCATGCCGCGCGGATCATGGAACCTCGCCTGTGCGAAATCGCCGCCGTCGTATTCCCCCGGCCCGATGGCTCCGGCATAGACTTCTAGGGTGCCTGCGGCCTGCGCCGCGGCGCAACTGGAGGCAAACGGCAGGAACAGTCCCCCGGACATGGCAAATGCCGTTGCGGATTGAATGAATTGGCGTCGCTGCATGATGGTGAGAAAAATGGCTCTGGCGCTCGAACGCGGGCTTGGGCAAAACGATCGACACTGTATTGCAGCCGCGCAGAACGTGCACGGACTGCCGCAGCGTCACGTGCTGCGCCGGTCGACCAGCGCGCGGGCGATGGTGCCGAGATCGACGTATTCGAGTTCCGCGCCCGCCGGGACGCCGCGCGCCAGTCGGGTGACGCGCAGGCCGCGCGGCCGCAGCATCTCGGCAATGACGTGCGCCGTGGCCTCGCCTTCGTTGGTGAAGTTGGTGGCGAGGATGACCTCCTGCACCACGCCGTCGGTGGCGCGCGCGATCAACCGCTCCAGGCCGATTTCCTTCGGCCCCAGCCCATCCAACGGGCTGATGCGCCCCATCAGCACGAAATACAGCCCGCGGTAGGTCAGCGTCTGCTCAAGCGCCGCCAGATCGGCCGGGCCTTCGACCACGCAGAGCTGGCGCGCATCGCGCCGATCGTCGGTACAGATGCTGCAGACCGCGTCCTCGGTCAGCGTATTGCAGCGCGCGCAGCGTCGCACGGCACCGAGCGCGGCATCCAGCGCCCGGGCGATGCGCGATGCCGCCTCGCGGTCGTGCTCCAGCAAGTGGTACGCCATGCGCGCCGCCGATTTCGGCCCGACGCCGGGCAGTTGCCGCAGCGCCTCGACCAGTGCATCCAGCGCGGGGACGTGGCCGGGCGCGGCCTCGTGCATGGTGAGCGTGCTCCGGGATTCAGAACGGCAGTTTCATCCCTGGCGGCAGCGGCATACCGGCGGTTGCCGCGGCCATTTTTTCCTGTGTCGTCGCCTCGGCGCGGCGTACCGCATCGTTGAACGCTGCGGCCACTAGATCTTCGAGCATGTCACGGTCGTCGCCCACCAGGCTGGGGTCGATGCTCACCCGTTTGACGGCGTACTTGCACGTCATCACCACCTTGACCAGTCCGGCTCCGGACTGACCTTCGACTTCGATGTTGCCGAGTTCCTCCTGGATGCGGCGCAGATTGTCCTGCATCTGCTGCGCCTGTTTCATCAAACCGGAAAGCTGTCCTTTGTTGAACATGAAAAATCCTTTGATCAAAACTTGAAATA
>JBFXEK010000061.1:0-7229 GCA_050180155.1 Thiomonas sp.
CGAAAAAATGCAAATCGCCGGCTTGCATCGGCTGGTTGTCGTGCAGGCGGAAACTCAGCAGCACGGCTTTTTTCAGCCATTGGTGCGTCACCCATTCACCGTCGATGCGCTCGGCCACGCGCAGCTTGCCGGTGTTGAGCTGGTCGATGACGTGATCGACCGCTTCGCGCAACTCCGCTGGGGCGTTGCCCGGGTTGTAGCTGGCGCGTTGTTCCCAGGCCTGGTCGATGAGGGTTTGCAATTGTTGGGTCATGTCGTGGTTCGTGTGGAGGAACAAGGGGTTGTCAACGAAGTTCGGTGCAATACGCGGCGATCCGCCGCGCCGCCTCGACGCATTCGGCCAGCGGCGCCACCAGCGCCAGGCGCACCCGGCCGCGTCCTGGGTTGACGCCGTCCTGCTCGCGCGCCAGATAACTCCCGGGCAAAACGGTGACATTGTATTTTTCGTACAAACCGCGGGCGAATGCTGCGTCGTCGCGCGGTGTGGCCGCCCAGAGGTAAAACCCGGCGTCGGGCAGGCGCACGTCCATCACCGGCTGCAAAATCGGCAGCACGGCTGCGAATTTTTCACGGTACAGCGCGCGGTTGGCTTGCACATGCTGTTCGTCACCCCAGGCGACGACGCTGGCGGCCTGCACCGCCGGGCCCATGGCGCTGCCGTGGTAGGTGCGGTAACGGGTGAACGCGGCGATCAGCGCCGCATCCCCGGCAACGAAACCCGAGCGCAACCCCGGCACGTTCGAACGCTTCGACAGAGAAGTGAACAGCAGCAGGCGGCGAAAATCGCGCCGCCCCAGCGCCCAAGCTGCCTGCAGACCGCCCAGCGGCGGCTCGTCACCAAACCAGATCTCCGAATAGCACTCGTCGCTGGCGATGACAAAGCCATGCCGGTCCGACAGCGCGAACAACTGCTCCCATTCCTGCAGCGGCATGACCGCGCCGGTCGGATTGCCGGGCGAGCAAACGTACACCAACTGCGTGCGCTGCCACACTGCGGCGGGCACTGCAGCCCAGTCGACGGCGAAATTGCGCCGCGCATCGGCCGCGGCAAAGTAGGGCTGCGCCCCGGCGAGCAAGGCCGCACCTTCGTAGATTTGGTAGAACGGGTTCGGGCAGACGACGGTAGCGCCCGCACGCGAGGCGTCGACCACCGTCTGCGCGATGGCGAACAACGCCTCGCGCGAACCGTTGACCGGCAACACCTGCGTCTGCGCGTCCAGGGTAACGCCGTAACGCTGCCGTGCCCATCGCGCGCATGCTTGGCGCAATACCGCCGAGCCCGCGGTAGTCGGATAGACCGCCAGTCCGTCGAGATGTGCAACCAGGGCGTCGCGGATGAACTGCGGCGTCGGATGCTTGGGCTCGCCGATACCCAGGCTGATCGCCGGCCACTGCGCCGCTGGCGTCACCCCGTGCAACAGCGCACGCAGTTTTTCGAATGGATAGGGCTGGAGCAGGTCGAGACGGGGATTCACGGACGACGGCGGGGCAGGCGGCAACGGCAAACGCCAGATTCTACGGACACGCCCGCGCCCTGCCGGCGCACAGCGAGAAGAAAAATCACAACTCACCGCGGCCGCGGTGTCATCACCTCGCCGCGGCGCGCGTTACTGTTTGCACAGCGAACGTTTTGCCGCCGGTTCCGGGCTGGCCACTATGCTATGGAATATGTCAACGCACTTCCCTCTGCGCTCGTGAGCAAAGCAGCTGCATCCAGCGCGCTGAACCAGTTTTGTGCCCAGGTGCGGGTGCGCGCTACGCGGATGGCGCTGATCGAGCTGCGCGACGCCGCCGCCGCAGCTGACGTCGTCCAGGACAGTCTGCTCAAGCTCGTCAGCCATTACCACGACCGCCCAGCACAGGAGTGGCCGCCGTTGTTCTACAGCATTTTGCGCAACCGCATCACCGACGTGCATCGCCGGCGCAAAATGGAAAAAATTTTCGATTTTTTCTTTTCCAGCGATGACGAGGACGACGCGCCGCCGAGTTGGGAGTCGATCGCCGACTCGGCGCTCGGCCCCGAGGCCGAGCTGGCCAACGCCCAGCTCGCCGGGCGCATCGCCGACGCTCTGTCGGCGCTCAGTCCACGGCAGCGCGAGGCGTTTTTGCTGCGCGAGATGGAGGGTTTGTCGATCGTCGACACCGCAGCAGCGATGAAAGTCAGCGAAGGCAGCGTCAGAACCCACCACATGCGCGCGCTGACTCGGCTGAGAGAATTGCTCGAAGCGGACCATCCGGCTAAAGTTTGAACTGTCTGTTGCAGGCGACCATCATGACCACTCAGACCCATCTCACCCCGGCTCAGATCGACCGCTACCGCAGCGGCCTGGCGTCGGCTGAACTGGCCGCGCAAATCGAGCGTCATCTGCAGTCTTGCCCGCAGTGCCAGCATGAGCTGCAGTTCGGTCGGCGGTTGAGCGCTCTGCTCGCGCCACTGCCGCAGTTGGCCTCGCATCTGCCCCGCCGCGCAGCGCGCAGCGTGCGCTGGCCGCGGGTATTTGCCGCCGGCATGGCCACCGTCTCGCTGGCGCTTGCCGTCGTCATCAGCGCGCCGCACTTCACGGCGGGCAACGGCGGCTATCCTGGCAACCTCAGCCCGCAGATCGCCGATGCCGTGCAGAACATCGATTTCTATCAATGGCTGTCCGAACATCCGCAAATGCTGCAACAGGGGATGCAACATGCCAACCCGGCGTGAGTTTGCTTGCCGCGTGGCCAGACCGCTGCTTGGCTGGCTGGCGCTGCTGACCGCCGCACTGGCCGCAGCGTCCGTGCTGATCCCTGCCGCCATGGCCAACCCGCGCGACAAGCAAGGGGCTTACCAGCAATGGGAGCAAATGCCTGCCGAGCAGCGCGAACGCATCCTTCAGGAGCAACAGCGCTTCAAGCGGCTACCGCCCAGCGAGCAGGAGCGTTTGCGCCGCGAATATGAACAACGCCGACGGCAGTAATGCACTGTTGGGTTTGTCGCCGCGCGGTCAAGAGCGGTCACGCCGTCAGCGAGCAGCGGCGGCGTGCGGAAAAAATACAAACACCTCGCCGCCATCGCGCACCACATGCGCGCGCGCACCGTGCGGCAGGGTGAGTTTGGTGCGGACATGGCCGAACGGCAGGCCGGTCATCAGCGGTACGCCGTGCGGTTTGAGCTGGGCACGTAACCAGTCCACCGCAGCCGCCAAGTCGTAGCCGGCGTCGTGCGCGCTCAGCTTGTAGGCGGTGAAATGGCCGAGCAGCACCGCTTTCTGCCGTTGCAAAATGCCAGCGTGGAGCAATTGGCTGAACAGCCTCTCGACGCTGTACGGGTGCTCGTTGACATCTTCGAGAAACAGCACGCCGCGCACCCCGGGGAAAAAGGGTGTGCCCACCAGACTGGCGACGAGTGTGAGGTTGCCGCCCCACAACACCCCTTTGACGTCCAGACCCCGCGGCGCATCGGCGCAGGCAAAGCCGACGGCTTCGAGCGTGCCATCGACGGCGTCGAGAAAGCTGCCGACTGTGGTGTCGTCGGTCGGGGCGTGGCCGAAATCGAAAGCCGCCATCGGTCCGCTGAAGGTGACCGCGCCGGTCTTGGCGAGCAACGCGAGCTGCAGCGCAGTGAAGTCGCTGTGCCCGACCCAGAGTTGCCCCCGGTTTTGGATCGCTTCGCCTAGCAAGGCATAGTCGATCTGCGTCAGCAGGCGGCTCAGACCGTAGCCGCCGCGGGTCATCATGACCACCCCGGCTTTGCTGCGCGCCGCGTCGTGCAGCGCGCGCAGCCGCTGCGCGTCGGTACCGGCAAAGCGCTGCACCCGGGCAAACACCTGCGCGCGAGCCTGCACCTCGAAACCCAGTGCCTGCAACTGCGCCACGGCCAGTTCCACCCGCTGCGGCTCCTGCACTGCGCCGGATGGAGACACCAGCCGCAACAGCCCGCGACGCGGCACAGACTGTGCAGCAGCTTGGTCGTGCGCGGCAGGGACGGTACGGTTCATGGCTGTGGCGCGCAGGGTGGCATGGCGTCGAGTTCGATGACTTCGATTCCCGCCAGACGCGCGTCGCAGGCTGTGGGTGCGATGCCTTTTTGCTCGCGCCGCCGTTGGCGGAAAAAGTCTTGCAGCAAAGCGGCGCAGGCAGATTGCTCGACGCCGCCGGTCACTGCGCAATGATGGTTGAGCCGCGGATCGGCGAACAGGTCGATCACGCTGCCGGCAGCGCCGGTTTTGGGATCGAAGGCGCCAAACACGACGCGGGCGAAACGCGCGTGCAGCAAGGCCATGGCGCACATCGCACACGGTTCGAGCGTGACGTAGAGGGTGCAATCGGGCAGGCGGTAATTGCCCAGCAGCGCCGCGGCCTGACGCAAGGCGACGATTTCGGCGTGCGCGGTGGGATCGTTCTCGCCGATCGGCCGGTTATAGCCGGTGGCGATCACCCGTCCTCCGCGCACGATGACGGCGCCGACCGGCACCTCACCGAGCAGCCAGGCGTTGTGCGCTTGGTCGAGCGCCAGGCGCATGAACGCCTGGTCGGCCAAGAGGTCGGCAGCCGCGGAATCGGCCATGCGCCTACTCGGCCGCGCTGGCAGGGCGTGCTTTGAGCGCCTTGTCCAGCGATTGCTTGAACTGCCTGAGCGCCGCCGAGGCCGACTGGGAACGATCTCCCTCCTGCCCGGAAGACGGCGGCGTCCCTACTCCCACTTGCGCATACCACTGGCTGCGCACCAGCCAGGCGACGACGAGCAGCGCCAGCAACAACCCGATGAGTCCCAGCAGCATGCGCATGCAACCTCCGTACAGCCTCACTCCCACTCGGTCATCAATGAATCACGTAAGTCCGCGTGGTTAAAGGGATTTGCGATGATCGAAATGGGGCCTTACCGTCGTCTTTACCGTCTGCATCGGACATCTTTTGCTGGCGCGGGAGATGGGGCGATTAGCGGGGTGACGACGCTGGCGGCACCATCATCAATCGCCTTCTAGCATAGCGCAGATAGCTGCTTGGCGAGCAGGTCAGCCTGCTCGCCAAACTTCCTCGCATCGACCTTCTGCAACTGCGCCAGGTTGCGCAGCTTCCAGCGGATGCCCGGCAGATGTTCGAGGTGCGCGATGCCCAGCAATGACCACTCCGGCGTACCGGCGGCCAGCGACAGCAGGAAGCGCCGCTCGTCGTCGTCCAAGCCCTGATGGATTTCGCGCACCATGCGCTCGCGGGCAGCAAGCAGTGCATCGAGCGGCACGGGCTCGGCCGTCATGCCTTGGAAGTTGTGCTCGTAGTCGTGCCGGATGTCTCGCAACGGCGTGAACAGCACTTCATGGATCGGCCGATTGCTGCTGGACAGATAGACCACGAAGGCACGCCGGATGCCAGGCGTGATGCCCTCATGCGCAAAGAGCTGCATCACGTCGAACAGGTCGCGTGGGTGTTGCCGATCCAGTGCCGCCACCAGCTTGCCGCCGTACACGTCCTCCAGCGACACCACCGGAATCTCCAGATCGGCCATCAACACGTCGCGGGCAACCGGCGTCAGCGAAGCGCGGCGCACCGGCTGAACCGTGCCGCGCATGACGAAGTTGACTTCGACCTTGACCTGAATCGAGCCGCGACGCACCAGCAGCTTCGTCTCCCCTACTGCCGCAGCAGGCGCGTGCGTCTGAAATCCCCGCTTCTTCAGCCGCTCAGCAGCCTGCCGGATGGCCTCGTTGATGCGCGCCAACGCCTCGTCGCGCGGCAGCGTGTGATCGGGAAAAACCAGATCGAGATCGACCGACAGACGCGGCATGTCGCGCACGAACAGATTGATCGCCGTGCCGCCCTTCAAGGCGAAGGTGTCATCCACGAACACCAGTGGCGCCACCTGCGTCAGCAGGCGCGCGGTATCGAGATAGGTCTGGTTCATGGCTTGAGCACCAGCAGGCCGTCGGCCGACCGAGACACCCAAGGCCGCTCGCTGCCCGTCGGCAGCGAGGCCGAGTCGAGCTTGGCCACCCAGGGCAATGACGCCTCGCGGCCGAGTTGCAGGCACAGCCGCACGGTCTTGACGTTCGTGCAGTGCTGCAACAGCTCGCGCAGCACATCGGCACGCAGGCTGTACGCGCCTTCGACGAGTTCGCGGGCTTCCTGCAAGGGCTGGCGCACGCCAACCTCGCTCAACAGTTCCAGCAAGGCGCGCTCCGGCGCCGACACCTGCGGCGCCCCGCCGCGCTTCTCAAACGGGCCGACGTGCAGCATGGCGTCCGGCTGCTCATCGAACAGGCGCTTGCGGTGGTACTCGGCCGGGAAGCGTTCGGTGAACCATTCCGGCAAGCGTGCAGCCTTCCAGCCATACAGATGCAGCACCGGCTGCTGCGGCACGTACTGGCGCACGCCGTACCAGTCCAGCGCCGACTTGCCGCCGACGTGCAGCCCCTCGAATTGGCGCTGCAACAGCAGCAGGCTGGAATGGAGCGCCGGGGAATCGTTCGGGCGGCAGAAAACCCCCCGCGCCAAGCGCGTCAGCCACCCTGCTCGGACGTAGTGAACGGCCAGGTCGGCAGAGATGCCCAACGCCGCCAAGTCCTCCGAGGTCAGCGGCGCTCCCGGTGCCAGCCGGGTGTAGAGCGCGTTTAGCTTGCTTGAATTAGTCGTAGTCATACTACGATTTTTACAACTTTCCCAAGCGGAAGTCAATTTGATATGGCGAACCCAGTCGTAGTTTGGATACGACGACGGCAACATATTCAAAATCTCATCCCTTCGGCGCAGCCGTGCGGGAAGACGATCGGGTGTCGTCTCCCCTGCCCCGCCGGAATCCTCGATCCCCAGCAATGAACGCCTCCAGCATGTGCGGGATCAACGTCGTTGCATCGACGGCCTCGCCATACGCCTGCGCGTGCAGCGCGGCGTAGGCGTCCAGGTCGGCTTTCAGGCTGGCCGGGCAGGTGAACGTCAGCTTCGTGCTACCGCTGGACGGCAACGGGCCGAGGCGGAGTTTTCGGGCGGTACTCATCGCGCACCTCCAAGCTGATAGAACATGGGTTGGTAAGGACGCAACACGAGGTCGCGCGCCACGATCACCCGAACCGGCAAGCCCGGCCGTGCCGTCAACGTCGGCTGGATGTTCATGTTGCGCCGGGTGATCTCTTGCCCGACCTGATTGATGCTGTCCTGGGCGCTGTCGCGCCCGGCGATGACGATGCGGTTGCCGTCCTGGCGGTTCTCCGGCGCGGCCAGCTCGGCGCCGACGCCCAGCAGCGTCGTCAGCACCGCACCGG
>JBFXEK010000062.1:0-7110 GCA_050180155.1 Thiomonas sp.
ACGCTCTTCCGATCTTGCGCGATGGTCAGCGGGTTGACCGGGGTGCCGTGGACGAAAAACTGAAAGTACAGATGCGGGCCGGTGGACCAGCCGGTATTGCCCGACAGCGCCACGATTTCGCCCTGTTTGACGGTTTCGCCGACATGCACCTTGAACGCGCTCAAGTGGGCGTAAATCGTGGCAAAGCCGCCCGGGTGATCGACTTTGACGTATTTGCCATAGCCCGTGCCCCAGCCGGCGTAGACCACGCGGCCGTCGGCGATGGTTTTGACCGGAGTGCCCACGGGAATCGCCAGGTCGATGCCTTTGTGGAATTCGTGAAAGTGCATCACCGGGTTTTCGCGCCACCCCCAGCCGGAAGTGATGCGGTCGTAAGGCAGCGGCGAAAGCAGAAAGGCGCGGCTGAGGCTATCGCCGTCGGGGGCGTAATAGCCCGAGGCCTTGGCGTCGCCGCGGGCGTCGAACCACACCGCTTGATAGTCGTGCCCCTGGTTGACGAACTGCGCCGACAGCAAACGGCCGGCAGCCAGGGTCTGCCCCTGCGCCTGGTAGACGCGGTAGACCACGCTGAAGCGGTCGCCGGGGCGCAGGCTGCGGCGGAAGTTGATCTGCGTGGCGAACACGTCGATGAGCTGCGACGCCACCGCATGCGGCAACCCGGCCTCGTCGGCCGCGGCGAAAAAGCTCGACTTCACCACCCCGCTGGCCACGCGCAGCTCGGCCTGTGCCGGACGACTGACGGTTGTCACCTCCCAGCCTTGCGGCGTGGCGCGCACGCTCAGCTCGCGGAACAACGGCGCGGCCGCACCAGCGGGCTTGGACAGCCCCGGCAGCCGCCCGCGCAGGCTCTGCAGCTCGCCCAGGTTGCTCACCTGCGCGCTGACCACACGGCCCGGATCGCCGCTGACCAGCGCGCGCAGATCGGCGCGCGAGCTGAGCTCACGCAACTGCTGCGGATCGGTGACTTGTAGTCGGCGCAGCAGCGACTCGACGGTGTCGCTGGCGCGCACATGCGCCGTGGTGTAGACCACCTGCTCGGCGTTGGACAGGGCATCGGCCTGTTGCGGCGCCGTGCTGGGCACGGCCACGCTGACCCACGAAGGGGCGGGCGGATGCGCCTGCGGCCCGTCGTACGCCAGGGCGAACGCCGCGGCGCTGGTGAGCAACAGGCTGCCGCCGACGACGGCCAGCACCCGTTTGTGACGTTGGTGCAGCCAGACCGTCAACTCTTGACCGCGACGCGCCGCGGACTGCTTGAATTCGACAAAAGACATTCCCACTCCTCGCACTGCAGGCCATGGCGCACGCGCCGATCCCGACAATGGAAAGTGGCGCCGCAGACCGCATCTGCGGCACCGTGAGGCACCACGAACGACGGGAGGCGAGACGACGCAAGGCGTCTGCGAGCCTGCCCTGGGCGCAGCCGAAGGCGTGCACCGCCTGGCCAATCGCGCTGTGGCACCGAATACACTGCATCCTTTGCAAACCGGATGCAGCACGGGTAAAGCCCGCAGTCTAGCAGCCCGATTCGCCCCACCTGCAATTTTCCCCATGACCGACTCGAACACCTCATCGCCCAACCCAGCGCCGCCCGACGCCGTGCGCGAGGCGCTGGCCATCACCAAGCGTGGCTGCAGCGAACTGCTGGTGGAGGCGGACTGGATCGCCAAGCTGCAGCGCAGCCAGCAGACCGGCCAGCCCTTGCGCATCAAGCTCGGCCTAGACCCGACTGCGCCGGACATCCACCTCGGCCACACCGTGGTGCTGAACAAACTGCGGCAGCTCCAAGACCTGGGCCACACCGTCATTTTTCTGATCGGCGACTTCACCTCGCGCATCGGCGACCCGTCCGGGCGCAACGCCACCCGCCCGCCGCTGAGCATCGAGCAGATCCAGGCCAACGCGCAGACCTACTACGCGCAGGCCAGCCTGGTGCTCGACCCCGAGCGCACCGAGATTCGCTACAACTCCGAATGGAGCGAGCCGCTGGGCGCCGACGGCATGATCCGCCTGGCGGCCAAATACACCCTGGCGCGGCTGCTCGAACGCGACGATTTCACCAAGCGCTTCAAAGAAGGCGTGCCGATTGCCATGCACGAGCTGCTCTACCCGCTGATGCAGGGCTACGACTCGGTGGCGCTGCAAAGCGACCTGGAGCTCGGCGGCACCGACCAGAAGTTCAACCTGCTGGTCGGCCGCGAGCTGCAGCGCGAATACGGCCAGGAGCCGCAGTGCATCCTGACCATGCCGCTGCTCGAAGGGCTGGACGGGGTGGAAAAAATGTCCAAGTCCAAGGGCAATTACATCGGCATCCAGGAGCCGGCGGCAACCATGTTCGCCAAGCTGCTGTCGATCAGCGACACGCTGATGTGGCGGTATTACGAGCTGCTGTCGTTCCGCCCTCTGGCCGACATCGAGCGGCTCAAGGCCGAAGTGGCCGCCGGGCGCAACCCCAAGGACGTCAAGGTGTTACTGGCGCGCGAAATCGTCACCCGCTTTCACTCGGCGGCCGCAGCCGACGCGGCGCAGGCCGATTTCGAGCTGCGCGCCAGAGGCGGCATTCCCGACGACATTCCCGAAGTCCGGCTCGCGCTGCCTGCGGGCGGGCTGGCGCTGGCGCAGGCGCTCAAGCAGGCCGGGCTGGTGCCGTCCACCGCCGAAGGCGTGCGCATGATCGAGCAGCGCGGCGTGCGCATCGACGGCAGCGTGGCCGAAGACCGCGGGCTGAAGCTTTCCGCCGGCAGCGTGGTACTGCAGGTGGGCAAGCGCAAATTCGCCCGGGTGACGCTGGGCTGAGCGCGCAACCGCGGCTCAGGCCGGTTGCGGCTGCGCGGCGCGCAGCACCCGTGCCAGATACGGGCCGGTGACGCTGTTGCCGTCGGCGGCGATGTGCTCGGGCGTGCCTTCGGCGATCAGCCGCCCGCCGGCCGCCCCCCCGCCGGGGCCGAGTTCGACGATCCAGTCGGCGCTGGCGAGCACGTCGAGGTTGTGCTCGATGATGACGATGGTGTTGCCGCAATCGCGCAGTTTGGCCAGCACCCCCAGCAGCAGCTCGATGTCGGCAAAGTGCAGCCCGGTGGTCGGCTCGTCGAGGATGTACAGGGTTCTGCCGGTGTCGCGCCGGGACAGTTCGAGCGCGAGCTTGACCCGCTGCGCCTCGCCGCCCGACAGGGTGATGGCCGACTGGCCGAGGCGGATATACCCCAGCCCGACGTCGATCAGCGTTTGCAGCTTGCGCGCGATCGCCGGCACCGCGCCGAACGTTTGCAGCGCCTGCTCCACCGTGAGGTCCAGCGCCTGCGCGATGTTCAGCCCGCGGTAGGTCACCTCCAGGGTTTCGCGGTTGTAGCGCGTGCCGCCGCAGACCTCGCACGGCACGTACAGATCGGGCATGAAATGCATTTCCACCTTGACCGCGCCGTCGCCCTGGCAGGCCTCGCAACGCCCGCCCTTGACGTTGAACGAAAACCGCCCGGCGTCGTAGCCGCGCTCGCGCGCGGTGGGCGTCTGCGCGTACAACTCGCGCAGCGGGGTGAACAACCCGGTGTAGGTGGCCGGGTTGCTGCGCGGCGTGCGGCCGATCGGCGACTGATCGACGGCGATCACCTTGTCCAGGTGGTTCAGTCCGTCGATACCGGCATACGGCGCCGGCTCGATGGCCGCGCGGTTGAGGTCGCGCGCGCAGGCGGCGTACAGCGTGTCGTTGATCAGCGTGGACTTGCCCGACCCCGACACCCCGGCCACGCAGGTGATGCGCCCCAAGGGAAAGCGCGCGGTGACGTCGCGCAGATTGTTGCCGCAGGCGCCCGACAGCGTCAGCCAATGTTGCGCCGCCGCGTCGGCGCGCGTTTTGCCGTGGAACACGCTGCGCCTGCCGCTGAGGTACGCACCGGTGAGCGACGCGGGGTCGGCCATGATCTGCCGCGGCGTGCCCTGCGCCACCACCTGGCCGCCGTGCTCGCCCGCGCCCGGGCCCATGTCGACGACGTGATCGGCGGCGAGGATGGCGTCGGCGTCGTGCTCGACCACGAGCACGATGTTGCCCAGGTCGCGCAGCCGCTGCAGCGTGGCGATCAGCCGGTCGTTGTCGCGCTGGTGCAGACCGATCGACGGCTCGTCGAGCACGTACATCACCCCGGTCAGCCCGGAGCCGATCTGGCTGGCCAAGCGGATACGCTGCGCCTCGCCGCCCGACAGCGTGTCGGCGCTGCGATCGAGCGTCAAGTAATCGAGGCCGACGTCGAGCAAAAAGCGCAGCCGGCTGCCGATTTCCTGCACCAGCCGTGCCGCCACCTCGGCGCGCTGACCGTCCAGCCGCAGCGCGGCGAACCACGCGGCGAGTTCGCGCAGCGGCTGGCGGCCGAGCTGGTGCAGCCGGGCGTCGCCGACGGTGACGTGCCGCGGCACCGGCCCCAGGCGCGCCCCGGCGCAATCCGGGCAAAGCTGCACCGTGCGCAGCCGGGCGAGTTCCTCGCGCACTGCCGGGCTGTCGGTTTCGGCCCAGCGCCGTTGCAGGTTGGGGATGATGCCTTCGAACGGATGCTGCTTGACCGTCGGTTTGTTGCGGTCGTTCAAATAGGTAAAGGCGATGGCCTCGTCGCCACTGCCGTGCAGCAGGGTGTGGCGCACCGGCTGCGGCAACTGCTCATAAGGCGTGTCCAGGTCGAAACCGTAATGCGCCGCCAGCGCCTGCAGCATCTGGAAGTAAAAGGCGTTGCGCCGGTCCCAGCCGCGGATCGCGCCGCTGGCCAGGCTCAGCTCGGGGTGCGCCACCACCCGCGCCGGGTCGAAGCGCTCGACCTGCCCTAGGCCGTCGCAGGTCGGGCAGGCGCCGGCGGGGTTGTTGAACGAAAACATTTTCGGTTCGAGCAGCGGCGCGGCAAAACCGCAGATCGGTCAGGTCGGCCGGCTGTGAAACGGCGTGACGTCGCCGCTGTCGGCGTCCAGCGCCAGCACCCGGCCATCGGACAGCTTGAGCGCCGTCTCCAAGCTCTCGGCCAGCCGCTGGCGCAGATCGGGGCCGGTCTTGATGCGATCGACCACCACGTCGACCTGCTGCGGCTCGGCGGCAAATTCGGCTGGCAGGCTGGCGGCGTCGATCACCTCGCCATCGAGCCGAAAGCGCACGAAACCCTGCGCGCGCAAGGCCTGCAGCCGCTGCGCCACCGCGCCGCGCGGTGCAATTAGCGGAGCCAGGATCAGCAGCCGGCGGCCCGTCGGCCAGGCCGACAGGGCATCGACCATTTGCGAAATGGTCTGCGCCGCCAGCGCCTGGTCGGGATGGTGCGGGCAATGCGGCGTGCCGGCGCGGGCGTAGAGCAGCCGCAGGTAGTCGTGGATTTCGGTGACGGTGCCCACGGTCGAGCGCGGGTTGTGGCTGGTGGCTTTTTGCTCGATGGCGATCGCCGGCGCCAGGCCGTCGATCAAATCGACGTCGGGCTTTTCCATGAGCTGCAGGAATTGCCGCGCGTACGCCGACAGGCTTTCGACATACCGCCGCTGGCCTTCGGCGTACAGGGTGTCGAACGCCAGGCTGGATTTGCCCGACCCGGACAGGCCGGTGATGACCACGAGCTGGTTGCGCGGCAGGTCGAGCGAAATGTTTTTCAGGTTGTGCGTGCGCGCGCCACGCACGCGGATCAGCGCCTGCGCCCGGCTGCTGGCGGGCGCATCGAACGGCAGGGCGGGGTCATTCATGATGCAGGCGCAAAACGACGAACCCGCCACTATAAAGCCCCGCACGCCGCCGGGTCACGGCGCGGATTGCGCACCGCAGAAATTGCGCGGCGGGCAGATTTTGATGCAACGGGTTGTAAACCTGCGGCACTTCGAATCCCGCAGCCGCTCTCATCGCCGCTGATTCAGCGAAAATATGCTCCATCGCCTGCGCGGTGTTTCTCGCCCGCAGGCGCTGGTCCGTTCCGTTATGCGCTGCACCGGCCCGTCAAGCGGGCAGCGCGGTTTGCCCCATGACCCCATCCGCACCGCCCCCACCAAGTCCGCCGCTGCGCGACGCCATGACGCCCGCCGAACGGCGTGCCAGCAGCACGCTGGCGTCGATCTACGGCCTGCGCATGCTCGGGCTGTTTTTCATCCTGCCGGTATTCGCAGTCTATGCGCAACACCTGCCGCACGGCCACGACAAATTCCTCGTCGGTCTGGCGCTGGGCATCTACGGCCTGACCCAGGCGGTGATGCAGATTCCCTTCGGCCTGGCCAGCGACCATTTCGGCCGCAAGCCGGTGATGGTGTTCGGGCTGGCGCTGTTCGCCGTCGGCTCCTTCGTGGCCGGGGCGAGCGACAACCTCTACCTCATCATCGTCGGCCGCGCGATTCAGGGCTCGGGGGCGATTTCGGCGGCGATTTCCGCGCTGATCGCCGACTCCACCCGTGAGCAGCACCGCACCAAGGCCATGGCCATGGTCGGCATGACCATCGGCCTGGCGTTCATCGCCTCGCTGGTGCTGGGGCCGCCGGTGTACCACGCCATTTCGGTGCCGGGCATGTTCGACCTCACCGGGCTGCTCGCCCTGCTGGCCATCGCCGTGGTCATCTGGGTGGTGCCGAACGTGCCGATGACCACGCACTCCGAGGAGATCGAGGGCCATTGGGCCAAGGCGGTGTTCACCCCGGCGCTGCTCAAACTGGATTTTTCGATTTTTGTCGTCAATTTTCTGCAGGTCAGCATGTTCGTCGTCGTGCCGGTGGCCTTGGTGCAATACGCCGGCATTCCGTTGTTGCACCACTGGATGGTGTATTTGCCGGTGACGCTGGTGTCCTTCGCCCTGGCCATCCCCGGCATCATCTGGGCAGAGAAGTACGGCTATATGAAGCCGGTCTTCGTCGGCAACGTCGCGCTGCTGGTGTTGACCATGCTCGGCTTCGCCGCGGGTTACAAACACCCCGTGGCGCTGATCGCCGCGCTGTTTTGCTTTTTCCTCGCCTTCAATGTGATGGAGGCCCTGTTGCCCTCGCTGGTGTCGCGCACCGCCCCGCCCAACCGCAAGGGGCTGGCGCTGGGCATTTACAACACCGGGCAATCGCTGGGGTTGTTCGCCGGTGGCGCCGTCGGCGGTCTGCTGGCGCAATACGCCACCAAGGAAGGCGTGT
>JBFXEK010000063.1:0-6960 GCA_050180155.1 Thiomonas sp.
GGGTACGCGCACCTCGCCTTCGATCGAGTCGCCGGTGTGCAGATTGAAGCGGCGGATCTGGCTGGGCGAGATGTAGATGTCGTCGGGCGACGCCATATAGCTCGACTCCGGCGCGCGCAAAAATCCGAAGCCGTCGGGCAGTACTTCGAGGCAGCCGTCGCCGAATACCTGCTCGCCGTTGCGCGCCACGCGTTTGAGGATGGCGAACATCAGCTCTTGTTTGCGTAGGCGGCTGGCGTTCTCGATCTCCAATGACTGCGCCATTTCGAGCAGCTTGGAGACGTGCGTCGCTTTGAGTTCAGACAGATGCATGGTGAAACACTCGGGAGGACAGGCTGCGGGAGCTGGCGCCGGGGTCGGACAGGGCGCGCGCCTGTGCAGGGCGCAATCGCGGCAGCGGACTGATGAAGCAGAGGGAACCGGGTGAGCCGCGGCGTTTTACTCCGCCGCGGCAGGCGACCAGCCAGAACGGCTGCCCGCCGTGCTATTCAATGCTGCGCGAACGCGCACGCAGCACAACGGGTCGAAAACAAAGGTCGAAGCGACCTGTGAACCGAGAAAATTATAGATGGTTATAGATGGGCGTCGACGAACGCGGTCAGTTGCGACTTGGACGCGGCGCCGACCTTGTTGCCGGCGAGTTCACCGTTCTTGAACAGCAGCAAGGTAGGGATGCCGCGGATGCCGAATTTCGCCGGGATGGTCCGGTTTTCGTCGACGTTGACCTTCATGATGGCGAGCTTGCCCTGGTACTCGCTGGCCATTTCATCCAGCGTCGGGGCGATCATCCGGCACGGGCCGCACCACTCGGCCCAAAAGTCCACCAGCACGGGGATGTTGGACTTGAGCACGTCCTGCTCGAAATCTGCATCGTTGGTGTGTTTGATCAGTTCGCTAGCCATGGTCACCTCGGTAAAACGATTGTTGGGAAATTTTGACACAAGTTGCCGCGCCGGCGCTGATCGCAAGAGCAAGGTTGCTTCAGAGTCTGGGCAAACCGGTCGTCACAGCCTCGGCTGCGTTGCCCGAGGGGCTGACGCAGCGGTTGAAAACGGGTGACGAGCCGTTCCCCCGGCACTCGCGGTAAACGGCTGTGGCTGCTTCGTTCCCGACCTGACCAGGTTCACCGCGCCGCGATGCGGGGCGGCCCGTCAACGCGCATTCTAAGGCGAGAGCCGTCAAGCCTGCTGCCGGATCCACGCGCCGATCTGCGGCCACACGTCCTTGAGCGTGCGTGCGCCCATGAACAGCCCGACGTGGCCGCCAGGGACGATGCGCTTTTCGATCCGATGTTTGGCCGTACCGCACAGCGTCTGCGCGGCGAACACCTGTTCGTGCGTCGTGATGTCGTCGCTCTCGCCGGCGAGCAAGTACAGCGGACAGGTGATGTCTTTGAGCGCCAGCGGCCGGCCCAGGCCGACGAACTCGCCCCTGGCAAGCAAATTGCGCCGGAACAACTGGTCGATGACTTGCAAATACCAACGGCCGGGCAGATCCAGCGGGTTTTCATACCAGCGTTCGAAGGCTTCGGTCTTGGACAACCACACTGGGTCGTCGATGTGCTCGTACAGGTCGATGTGATCCTGCACGTAGTGTTGCGCCGGGTGCATGTTTTTCCACCCGGCGAGCATGTATTTGCCCAGCATCAATCCGTCACCGCTGGCGACCAAATCGGCGTAGAACGCCAGCGGCGTGTGTGCGACCATTTTTTTCAGCGGCCCGTGCCCGGCGTGGGTGTCGATCGGCGAGCCGGCCAGCACCAGGCTGGCGACCTTGCGCGGAAAGCGCGCGGTGAGCATCGCCGCAGTCCAGCCGCCCTGGCACAGGCCGACGAGGTTGACGCGGTCGCCGAGGTCGTCGATGCACGCCAGCAGGTGCGCAAGGTAATCGTCCACCTCCAGGTCTTTCATGTCGGGGGTGGCGCTGTGCCAGTCGGTGAGGAACAGCGGGCCGACGCCGGCGGCGCGCAGCGTTTGCATCAGGCTCTGGCCGTCGTGATAGTCGGCGATCATCGACGTATGCCCGGCATACGGCGCGATCACCAGCGTCGGCGTGCCTTTGGCGTCTGGCGCCGAGTAGTCGCACAGATCGAGCGTGCGCAGCGTCAGCCGCACGCTGTGCGCCGTGGCCAAGCGCGGCTTGAGCCCGCCGTGCAGCCGCATTTCCTCGTCGATGAATTTGACGTTGCGCGCGTAGAGCTCCAGCCCCTGTTCGGCCATGTCGGTGGCCAGCTGCACCGGCCAGAAAAACGGGACGTTGAGATTGGCCGCGGGGGCGGTGGTTTGCGTTGCGGACATACAGGCTCCTTCAGGCAATGGCGAAATGACGTAGCAGCGGGCGCTTGACCGCGACATCGAGCAGCAGGGTGAACACGACAGTGGCCAGCAGGATGGCGCCGATCACCCCCCAGGGCAATGCGGCCATGAGCACGCCCACCCCGGCCAGAGCGCACACCAGGATCAGGTCGCCCACGCTGGCCGCGGCCATCCAGCGCGACGGCGCCAGCGACCACAGCGGCCCGTCGGTGCGCAACAGGTACAGCCCGGCTTGATTGCCGAACACCAGGATGAGAAACACCACGGTCTGCAACTGCGCCAGGCTCAGCCCCTGCGCCTGCGCCCAGACGTACACCCCGGCGGCGAACAGCAGGCTCAAACCCGCCAGCACCGCCGACGCCCCCATCAGCCGACCGACCTGCCAGCGTTGCGGCAGCCCGGCAGGGCGCACGTGGTCGGTGGCGATGCTCATGGTGGCAAAGTCGTTGGCGAACAACATGAGCACGATGAGCAGCGGCGAAATGATGAAATGCCCGGTCAGCAGCACACCCGCGGCGAGGAAAATGACGATTTCCAGCGTGCGCAGCACCTTGTTGAGCGTGTAGGTGAGCATGCGCCGGTGCACCTGACGGCCGGCGCGCACCACGGTGAGTACCCCGCCCAGCCCAGGATCGGTGAGCACGACCCCGGCGGCGGCCTTGGCCACGTCGGTGGCGCTGGCCACGGCGATGCCCATTTCCGCCTGGCGCAGCGCCGGGGCGTCGTTGACACCGTCGCCGGTCATGCCGGTGACGTGCCCGGCCTGCTGCAGCGCGGCGACGATGTGGTGCTTGTCCTGCGGCAACACGCGGGCGTAGAGGTCGCATTGCGCCGGGTCGAGCGGCGCATCGGTCTGGATATGACAGACGCGGGTGCCCAGGCCGAGCTGCGCGCCGATGGCGCGCGCGGTGTCTTCGGCGTCGCCGGTGGCCATGCACACGCGCACACCGAGTTGCTTGATCTGGGCGATGAGGTCGGCGGCGTCGGGCCGGGGCGGATCGGACAAGCCGACCACGCCCAGCAGTTGCAGCGCGTCGCCGTGGCCGGCGGCCACTGCCAGCACGCGCGCGCCGCTGACCGCCAGTTTTTGCTCGGCAGCGGTCAGCGCGGCCTGCTGCGCGGCATCGAGGTGGCACAACGGGCCGATGACATTGGCCGCGCCCTTGACCGCGCGCCACGCCTTGCCGTCGACGGTGTACACCCCTTCGCTGCGCCGGGTGGACGGATCGAACGGCGCGAACGACGAGCGCGGCGGCGCAGCGTCGAGCAGCCCGCGTTGCCGCGCCGGCGCCAGGATGGCCAGATCGAGCGGGTCTTGCGTGGCGTCGTCGCTGGCCAAGGCGGCGGCGCGCAGCACGGCGTTTTCGTCGCTGCCGGCGGCCAGCGGCACGGCGCCGGCGTAGCGCAGGCTGTTTTGCGTCAGCGTGCCGGTTTTGTCCGACACCAGGGTGTCCATCGCCGCGGCTTCTTCCACCGCGGGCAGCCGGGTGACGAGCACGCCCTGGTGCGCCAGCCGCTGGCCGCTGACTGCGGTGGCCAGGGTGTAGGTGGCCGGCAGCGCCACCGGCACCGAGGCCACCAGCAGCATCAGCGCGAACACGGCGGTATCGAGCAGCGGCAGGTGGTGCCACAGCGCGAAGGCCACGACGAGCGCGACGAGCACGGCGTCGAACACCACCAGGCGTTTGACGATGGCAAAAATGGTGCGCTGCATGTGGCTGGGCGCGCTGGACGTGCGCACCAGCTCGGCGGTATGGCCGAAAAAGGTGTGCGCACCGGTGGCGGTGACGCGGCCCGTGGCCTCGCCCTGGCGGACGATGGCGCCGGTGTACGCCGGTTTGCCCGGCCCGGCGTCGACCGGCAGCGACTCACCGGTCAGCGCCGATTGGTCGAGCGACACCGCGCCGTCGAGCAACTGCAAGTCGGCCGGGACGATGTCGCCGGCGCGGATGTGGATGATGTCGCCGGGCACCACGGCCTCGGCGGCGATCTGCTGCCATTGGCCGTCGCGTCGCACCCGGGCGTTGACGCGCAACTGCCGCCGCAGCAGCGCCAGCGCGTCTTTGGCCCGTTGCTCCTGGGCGAAGGCGACGACGGCGTTGAACACCAGCAGCGCGGCGATGACCAACGCCTCCATGCCGCGGCCGAGCAGCACCTGCAGCACGATCACGGCTTCGAGCATCCACGGCACGGGTGCCCAGAAGCGCGCGAGGAATTGGCGCCAGGCCGGCACGCTGCGCTCGGCGATGGCGTTGGCGCCGAACCGCGCCAACCGCGCCGCGGCTTCCGCCGCCGACAATCCGGCAGCCGGGTCGGTGGGCGGCAGGCCGGCGGTCTGCGTCGCGGGGCTTGCCGGGCGGGTGGCGGTGGTCGCAGAGGTCATGGCGGCGGATGCGGCGCGGCGGACAGCCGAGTTTACGGGCGGAAGTCACGCGCCGCCTTGGCGATGCCCTCGCTGAGCATGGGATGGGCAAACGCCGTGTGTGCCAGCGCCGCGGCGGTGAGGTTGCGCTGCAGCGCCAGCGCCAGCGGGGCGATGAGCTGCGCTGCGTCCATCCCGGCGATCTGCGCCCCAAGAAGACGCGCGTTGCGCGCGTCGAACACCAGTTGGATGAAGCCTTGCGTTTCGGCGTAGATCTGCGCCCGGGAGTCGGTGGCGTAGTCGTAGCGCGTCACCGCCACGGCGGCGGCGCCGAATTGCTGCGCCGCCTGCTCCGGGGTGAGACCGACGTGCGCCAGCTCGGGCTCGGTGAACACGGTCATCGGCACGGCGTCGAAACGCATGCGGTCCACCGCCTGCCCGCCCGCGGCGATGCAGTGTGCCGCTACCAGGCTTTGCCGCACCGCCGAGTGAAACAACATGCTGCGGCCGTTGACATCCCCCGGGGCCCATACCCGCGGGTTGGACGTGCGCAGGGTTTCGTCGACCACGACATGGCCACGCTGCAGCGCCAGACCGAGGTGTTCGACACCGTTGGGCAGCACCGCGGTACGCCCCGTTGCCATGAGCACGGCGTCGCCGTGCACGCCGTGTTCGCCACCGTTTTGCTTGTAGCGCACGTAAAACCCGTCGCCTTCGCGGGCGATGCTCAGCACCTGCGCCGCGAGTTCGACGCGTACGCGCTGCGCCAGTTGCCCATGCAAAAACGTGGCCAGCGCGGCGTCGAATCCGGGCAGCAGTTGCGGCGCGAATTCGAGCACGGTGCACTGCGCCCCCAGTGCCTGCAGCATCGACGCCGTCTCCACGCCGATGTAGCCGCCGCCGACGACCACCAAATGCTGCGGCAGCGGCATGTCGGCGCCGAGGCGGAACAGGTCGTGCGAAGTCAGCGCCAATTCGGCGCCGAGAATGGGCAGCCGCGCCGGTGCCGAGCCGGTGCCGAGGATGAGCTGGCCGAAGCGCACGTCGCGCTCGCTGCCGTCGGCGGCGACGATGCGCACGGTATCGGCGGCGACGATCTCGCCGCGACCGCAGGCAAAGATCACGCCGCTTTGCGCGATGTCCTGCGCGTGCTGTGCGTAGCGCGTGTTTTGCACCCGGTCTTTGTGCGCCAGCACCGCGCGCCAGTCCACCGCCGGCTTGGCGCCGCGCAGGCCGAAGCCGGCGTATTTGTCGGCCAGATTGCGCACCAGCGCGGCTTCGCGCACCGCCTTGGACGGCACGCAGCCTTCGGCCAGGCAATCGCCGCCGAGGTTGCCGATGGGATCGACCAGCAGCACCGAACGCCCGGCCCGCGCCAGAAAAAACGCGCCAGGGTAGCCGGCGCCGCCAGCGCCGAGCACGAGCACGTCGATGGTGTCGGGCAGGGCGGAAACAGGGGTTTGGAACGGGGCATTCATCGTGCAACTCCAGTGTGCGTCGGCGGTCAGTCGAGCAGCGCCGCGGCCTGCAGCGCCATCACCCCCTCCTCGTCGGTCGGCAGGGCGAACGCCGGGATGCGGCTGTCGCCGCGGGTGATACACGCCTGCCCGGCGGCGTTGGCCAGCGGGTCCAGCCACACGCCCAGCCACGCCAGTGCCTGGCACACCGCGGCGCGCACGCGCGCGCTGTGCGTGCCGATGCCGCCGGTGAACACCAGCGCGTCCAGACCGCCGAGGTCGGCGGCGATCGCGCCGATGTGGTGCACCACGCTGGCGGTGAACAGCGCGATGGCTTCGGCCGCGCGCGGGTCGCTGCTGGCTTCGAGGGTGCGCAAATCGTCGCTCAACGCGGACACGCCTTTGAGCCCGCTGTCGTGGTAGAGCATCGACGTGAGCTGCACCGGGTCCAGCCCTTCCTCGGTGATCCAGTGCAGCACCAGCCCCGGGTCGAGCGTGCCGCTGCGCGTGCCCATGACCAGGCCGTCGAGCGCGGTGAACCCCATGGTCGTGCTCTGGCTGCGCAGCGCACGCAGACCGCACAGGCTGGCGCCGCCGCCCAGGTGCGCCACGACCACCGCGCCTTGCGCGCGCTCGCCAAGCAGCGCGGGGAGCTGGCGGGAGATGGCGTCGTAAGACAGGCCGTGAAAGCCGTAGCGCTTGAAGCCTTTGTCGTGCCAGTGGCGCGGGATGGCGTAGCGCCGCGCCAGATCGGTTTGCGTGGCGTGAAACGCGGTGTCGAAACAGGCGATCTGCGGCACCTCGGGCAGCCGCGCGCTGGCGGCGT
>JBFXEK010000064.1:0-6905 GCA_050180155.1 Thiomonas sp.
CGACCACGCCGTACATGTAGAAACGATTGGGGCCGTTCGTGCCCGGTGCCGCTTCGGGGTGGGTGACGTTGAACTGCTCCTCGAACGCCAGCGGCACGAAGTGCATGCCCGGCGCGTTGAGGTTTTCGTCGGGCCCGCGGTCGGCGTGGACACGGTAGAACCCGCCGACGACGTAACGGTCCATCATGTACACCACCGGCTCGCACACCGCCTCCTGCAGCCGCTCGACGCTGGGCACGCCCTCCTGGATGAGCACCTCGCTGACTTCCAGCCCCTCCTTGACCACGCTCATTTTGTTGCGTGTCTTGCGGTTGAGGTCTTTGACGTCAGCGGCGTCGCGCACCGTCATCACCCCCATGCCGTAGGTGCCGGCGTCGGCTTTGACGATGACGAAGGGCTTTTCCTGAATCCCATAGTCCTTATATTTTTTGCGCACTTTGGCCAGCACGCTGTCCACTGCCTCGGCCAGGCAGTCCTCGCCGTGGCGTTCGTGGAAATTGACCTTGCCGCATTTGGCGAAATACGGGTTGAGCATCCACGGGTCGACGCCGATGAGTTTGGCGAATTTTTTTGCCACGTCGTCGTAAGCATGGAAGTGGTTGGACTTGCGCCGCACCGCCCAGCCGGCGTGCAGCGGCGGCAACAAATATTGCTCGTGCAGGCCCTGCAGAATCGGCGGAATGCCGCCGGATAGATCGTTGTTGAGCAAGATGGTGCAGGGGTCGAAGTCCTTCAGCCCCAGCCGCAGTTTGTTGCGCACCAGCGGCTCGACCACCAGCTCACCGCCGGAGGGCAGCTTGAGGTGCAGCGGCTCGTTCACGCTCTGGTCGAGCGAACCCAGCCGCACGTTCAGCCCTGCTTGGCGGAAGATGCGCATGAGCGTGGCGACGTTTTCCAGATAAAACGTGTTGCGCGTGTGGTTTTCCGGGATGACCAGCAGATTTTTCGCTTCGGGGCAGATTTTTTCGATCGCCGCCATCGCGGCCTGCACGGCCAGCGGCATCATGTCCGGCGACAGGTTGTTGAATCCGCCGGGAAACAGATTGGTGTCCACCGGCGCGAGCTTGAACCCGGCGTTGCGCAAATCGACCGAGCTGTAGAACGGCGGCGTGTGCTCCATCCACTCCAGGCGGAACCAGCGTTCGATCGCCGGTTGCGCTTCGAGGATGCGCTGTTCGAGTTCGAGAACCGGGTCGCTGCTGGAGGTGATGAGGTGAGGAATCATTGTGCTGTCTGCGAATGAGGCAATAGCCCAGATTCTTGCAGACCGCGGCCAATCCTGCTGCGCAAAAAAACCGCCCCGGTGTCGGGGCGGTGCGAACATCCCGCTAGCGGGATGAGGAGACGCCGTCCAGCCCGGCAGCACACTTGCCGCCCGGCCTTCCGGAGGGAAACGCTTACAACACTTGCTCGCCGTGCAGGCTGATGTCCAGACCTTCGCGTTCCTGCTCTTCGGCCACGCGCAGGCCGATGACCGCGTCGATGATCTTGAGCAGGATGAAGCTGACGATGGCGTCGTAGACGATGGTGATGGCCACACCATTGAGCTGGATGAGGAACTGCCCCGGGTTGCCCTCGAGCACCCCGGCGGTGCCGCCGATGGCCTTGACCGCGAACACCCCGGTGAGCAGCGCGCCGATGATGCCGCCGATGGCGTGCACGCCGAAGGCGTCGAGCGAGTCGTCGTAGCCGATCATCTCTTTCATGTACACCGCGGTCCAGAAGCAGATCACCCCGGCGGCGATGCCGATGACCAGCGCGCCGGTCGGGCCGACGAAGCCCGAGGCCGGGGTGATGGCCACCAGCCCGGCGACCGCGCCGGAGGTGATGCCCAGCACCGTCGGCTTGCCGCGGGCGATCCACTCGGCGAACATCCAGCCCAGCGCCGCCGCGGCGGTGGCGATTTGCGTGACGGCCATGGCCATGCCGGCGCGGTCGTTGGCGGCACCGGCCGAGCCGGCGTTGAAGCCGAACCAGCCGACCCACAGCAGCGAGGCGCCGATCATGGTCAGCACCAGGTTGTGCGGCGGCATCGCTTCTTTTTTGTAGCCCACGCGCTTGCCCATCACCAGCGCGGCGACCAGACCGGCCACACCGGCGTTGATGTGCACCACGGTGCCGCCGGCGAAATCGAGCACGCCGTCACCGCCCAGCCAGCCGCCCGGCCCCCACACCATATGCGCGATCGGCGCGTACACCACCAGCAGCCAGGCGCCGATGAACCACAACAGCGCCGAAAACTTCATGCGCTCGGCGAAGCTGCCGACGATCAGCGCCGGGGTGATGATGGCAAAAGTCATCTGGAAGGTCATATAGGTCGATTCGGGAATCGTCCCGGCCAGCGAGTTGGCCGCATCCAGCCCCATGCCGGAGAGGAAGAAGCGACTGAGCCCGCCGATGAACCCGTTGCCCTCGGTGAACGCCAGGCTGTAGCCGATGATCATCCACAACACCGTGACCAGGCAGGTGATGGCAAAGCTCTGCATCACCGTGGCCAGCACGTTCTTTTTGCGCACCATGCCGCCGTAGAACAGCGCCAGGCCGGGAATGGTCATCATCAGCACCAGCGCGGTGGAGGTGAGCATCCAGGCGTTGTCGCCGGAGTTGATGAAGGCAGCGGGGTTTTTCGCCGCCGACGCTGCTGCAGCGGGCGCGGCGGCCGGTGCAGGCGCTGCTGCAGGTGCGGACGTCGTCGCCGGAGCGCTGGCCACCTGCGCCCAGACGGGCGCTGCCGTGGTCAGCGCGACCAGCGCCAGCGCGAGAGATGCGAGAAATTTTTTCATGGTGAAGACCTTTCAGGATGGTCGGTGCTCAGAGCGCGTCGCCGCCGGTTTCGCCCGTGCGGATGCGCACGACTTGTTCGAGGCTGGAGACAAAAATCTTGCCGTCGCCGATCTTGCCGGTGCGTGCGGCGTTTTCGATGGCCTCGATGCAGCGTTCGAGCAGCGCCTCGGGAACGGCCGCCTCCACCTTGACCTTGGGCAAGAAATCGACCACATATTCCGCGCCGCGGTAGAGTTCGGTATGGCCTTTTTGTCGACCGAAGCCTTTGACTTCGGTGACGGTGATGCCCGTCACCCCGATGCCCGACAAGGCTTCGCGCACCTCGTCGAGTTTGAACGGCTTGATGATGGCCGTGATCATTTTCATGGTGGCTCCTTGGTGCCGAAGGGTCAGAATGAGTAGACAGCCTGCAGTTGCAGCGAGGTCTGCTTGGTCGTGGAGTTGCCGCTGGTGTCGGTGAAAATCGCCTGATCGGAGCGATCTTGCCGCACTTCGGCCATGAGCTTGACCGCTTTGATCGGGGCGTAGGTCAGCGCCAGCGTCGCTTCTTTGAGTTTGTTCGCCCCGGCGGTGCCGGAGACGATGCCTTGTTTGTCGTCGATGTATTCGCCGCGCGCCGACACGGTCCACTGCTCGGTCAGCGCGTAGTTGGCGTACAGCGCGACGCCGTTGGCCTTGCCGGTCCCGGTGCCGGGGCCGGCGTAGTCGTCTTTTTGCAGAATGTCCACATTGGCGGCAAAGCTCAGCGCGTCGGTGGCGTTGAGCGTGCCCACCAGATCGAGCAACTGCAGCACCCCGGTGCCAGAGCCGCCGTACAGCGGCGACTGGCCGTGGTAGTAGGCGGCCGAGTAGGAGAACAATTTGTTCGGGCTGCCCGAGGCGCCGAGTTCGAGCGTCTTGCCCGTGCCGGCAGGCGCGCTGGTGAAGTTCCAGCCGTTGTTCACACCGGCGGTGAGGGTGAGTGCAGGATCGACCGCGTAGGCTGCGCGCACTCCGGTGTGTGTGCCGGGTTCCATGTTCCAGAACAACAGCGAACGGGAGATTTCGTTGTCGTTGGCCGGGTTGAGCACCTCGGCCCCGGCCAGGGTGGAGAATTTCCCGGCCATCACCGTCAGCGGCCCGCTGGCGTACTGTACGAAGGCGTTGTTCAGATCGAACTGGCTCGACGTGCTGTTGGACGGCCAGGTTTCGCCTTGGCGCAGGACTTTGGCGTCGGAGCCGGCGATGGCCGTGATCTGCGCGCCGAAGCCATCCGTCGGCAGGTACGCGGCAGTCAATGCAGCCTGCGGCACTTGGAAGCTGTTGCGACTACCTGAATACAGCCGCAGCAGCGGTGTCCGGTCGTCGAAATAGGAGTAGGTCGCCGCGACGTAACCGGTCAAGCTCAGCCCGGGCGTGGCCGCGAGCACCGCGCCCAGACTCGGCGCTGCCGGCGCCGCGGGAGCGGCAGCAGGTGGCGCCGTTTGCGCCGATGCGGCGGCGCCGTAGCTGGAAAGAACTGCGGCGACGGCCGCGGCAAGTGCGATTTTGTTCATCCAAGTTTCTCCTGTGAGTGCAGCCGGGCACGACGCCCGCGATCCATGCCGACTCGCTTGAGCATGTTCCGTGCCAGTTTTTTGTGCTCGCGCAGCACGGCGTCGCCCGTCTGACCACCGGCTTACGCCCCGATCTTTGCGCACAAGAATGGTGCATCGCCGTCAGCGCGCTTCAAGATGGTGCGAAAAATAGTTTGGCCGGGCGCAAAACGGCCGACCTTGGGCGCGCCGCGACGGTGGCAAATCGGTCACAATACGCCGAACGGTTTTTGGAGTTTCGTCATGAACGACAGCTTTCGTCAGCGCAACACCGCGTTTTTCAGCCAGCTCGGCAAGCTCATCGAAAATTCGCCGCTGCAAGACGCGCAGCGCAATCTGCGCGCCCTGGCGCACTCGGCCGCGGGCCGACTCGACCTGGTGACGCGCGACGAGTTCGAGGCCACGCAGCGCATGCTGCTGGCCGCACGCCAGCAAATCGACACATTGCAGGCACAGGTGCGCGAGCTGCAGGCGCGGCTCGACGGCGCTGCGCCCGAGCAAACGCCGTCGCCCGAAGACGCCTGGCGCTGAACGGCTGCCGATGTCGCTGGCGCAAGTCGCCAGCCGGGCGCTGCTCGGCATGGATGCGCCGCCGGTGACGGTGGAAGTGCACCTCTCGCCGGGGCTGCCCGGCTTTACCATCGTCGGCCTGCCTGAAGCCGAGGTGCGCGAGGCGCGCGACCGTGTGCGCAGCGCCTTGCTCAACAGTGGTCTGGGATTCCCGTCGAACCGGCGCATCGTCGTCAACCTGGCGCCCGCCGATCTGCCCAAGGAGTCCGGGCGCTTCGATCTGCCCATCGCGATCGGGCTGCTTGCCGCGCAGGGCTTGATTCCCGCCGAGCGGTTGCTCGGGCATACCTTTGCCGGCGAGTTGTCGCTGACGGGCGAATTGCGCCCGACCCGCGGCGCGCTGGCGATGGCTTGCGCGCTGGCGCGGCAGGACTCCGGGCCGGCCGGCGAGCAGCGGCTGGTGTTGCCGCTGGACAGCGCGCACGAGGCGGCGCTGGCGCGGGTCGCCACGGTGCTCGGCGCGCGTGATTTGGCGCAGGTGGTTGCGTATTTGCTACGCCAGGACGGCGCGGCGCAGCCGGTGCAGCCAGTGCCGCCGTCGCCCTTGCCCCAGCCGCAAGCCGATATGGCCGAAGTGCGCGGCCACATGGCGGCCAAGCGTGCGCTGGAAATCGCCGCCGCCGGCGGCCATCACGTGCTCATGGTCGGGCCGCCGGGCAGCGGTAAGTCGATGCTGGCGCAGCGCTTGGTCGGGCTGCTGCCGCCGCTGAGCCGCGAACTGGCGCTGCAGAGTGCGTCGGTACTCAGCCTGGCCGGGCGGTTCGACCCGCAGCAATGGGCGCAGCGCTTCATGCGCAGCCCGCATCACACCGCATCGGCAGTGGCCTTGGTCGGCGGCGGCGCCGGAGTGATCCGCCCCGGCGAAATCAGTCTGGCGCATGCGCAAGTTTTGTTCCTCGACGAATTGCCCGAGTTCGACCGGCATGTGCTCGAAGCTTTGCGCGAACCGCTGGAGACCGGGCGCATCCATATTTCGCGCGCGGCGCGGCAGGCAGAGTTTCCAGCGCAGTTTCAGCTCATCGCGGCGATGAACCCGTGTCCTTGCGGCTATCTTGGTCATCCCACGCGCGCCTGCCGCTGTACGCCTGACCAGATCGCCCGCTATCAGGGGCGTCTGTCCGGCCCGCTGCTCGATCGTATCGACATCCACATCGAAGTCGCGGCGATACCGCCAGACACCCTGCTGCAAATGCCCCAGGGCGAGCCCAGCGCGCGTATCGCCGCGCGCGTGGCCGCAGCGCAGGACTTGGCGCTGCAGCGCCAGGGCGGGCTCAATGCCGCGCTGCAAGGAACCGCGCTCGATGCGCACTGCGCCCTAGGGGCGAAGGAGCGTGAGTTTTTGTCTGATGCGATCGACCGCTTGGGTTGGTCATCACGCGCCACGCATCGGGTGTTGCGGCTGGCGCGCACCATCGCCGATCTGTCGCAAGCGCGCAACATCTCCCTGCCGCATCTGGCCGAAGCGCTGCAACTGCGCCGCGCCTTGGCGCGGCCGTAGCCACGCGACCGACAAGGGCAAAAAAAAGCCAGGTGCTTTGCGCACCTGGCATGAAATGCCCGGATCGGGGGGAGAGTCTGAAGAGACTGCCGGGCAACTTGGAGGGCCACATGATTGAGCGTGAACTCAAACCACAGTAGCACCAGTTCTGTGTCGCCGTTTGGCTGAAAGTTCAACCCATTTTGTAACGCGGCATCGCTGCCGTCAATCTTTGTCAAGCGCCGCGGCAGCCCCCGAATCGGGGCGGCCGCCGCGGCACGGTGTCAGGGTAGGGGGTTGAGCCCGCCGTCGGCGCCGATTTGCACCCGCTGCCCCACAGGGGGTGCGGCTTTGAGTTGCAGCGTGCGTACCTGGCCGTCGTCCATGCGCACCTGGACGTTGTACACGGTTTGCGCGTCGATCCGTTTGGCGATTTCGTTGCCCGCGATGCCGCCGCCGATCGCTCCGGCGACCGTGGCGAGCTTGCGCCCGTCTCCGCC
>JBFXEK010000065.1:0-6902 GCA_050180155.1 Thiomonas sp.
AGGCAGAGAAAGAGGTTTTGGTTCGCAACTTTACGCCAGGAGTCACGCCGCTTGCGCCGCCACCAGGGGCGCGCCCAATTGCCTGAGCGTGTCGCGGATGAGCTGCGCGCGCTGTGCGGCGTCGTTGGTGGTGCGTTCGATACGCAGCCGGTCGTTGCCGGCGAGTTTGATGTGACGGTTTTTCTGGATGAGGTCGATGATGCGCGCTGCGTCGACCGGCGCGTTCTTGCGGAACTGCAGCACGACGACCTCGTCGGCGGCATCGATTTTGCTGATGCCGTAGGACTGTGCGAGCAAGCGCAGCCGGTGCGTATCCACCAGCGCCTGCGCTGCCGGCGGCATGCGACCGAAACGGTCGACGATTTCCTCGGCCACGTCGTCGATTTGCCCACTGCTGCTGGCGCTGGCCAGTCGCTTGTAGAGCGACAGCCGCGCGTGCACGTCGGCGCAATACTCGGTGGGCAGCAAAGCCGGGACGTGCAGGTTGATTTCCGTCGTCACCCCCAGCGGGTTGAGCAAATCCGGCTCGCGCCCGGCGCGCAGCGCACGCACCGCTTCGGCCAGCATGTCGTTGTAGAGCTGAAAGCCGATTTCCTGCAGATTGCCCGACTGCTGCTCGCCGAGCACCTCGCCGGCGCCGCGGATTTCCAGATCATGCATCGCCAGGTAGAAGCCGCTGCCGAGTTCTTCCATTTGCTGGATGGCGTCGAGCCGCTGCGCTGCTTGCTTGCTCAGACTTTGCACGTCGGGCACCAGCAGGTAGGCGTATGCCTGATGATGCGAGCGACCGACGCGGCCGCGCAACTGGTGCAGCTGCGCCAGGCCGAATTTGTCGGCGCGCGCGATGATGATGGTGTTGGCGCTGGGGACGTCGATCCCGGTTTCGATGATGGTGGTGCACAGCAGCAGGTTGAAGCGCTGCGCGTGAAAGTCGCGCATCACCCGCTCCAGCTCGCGCTCGTGCATCTGGCCGTGGGCGATTTCGATGCGCGCTTCGGGCACCAGTTCCTGCAACTGGCGGCGGCGGTTGTCGATGGTTTCGACTTCGTTGTGCAGGAAGTACACCTGCCCGCCGCGCTTGATTTCGCGCAGGATGGCTTCGCGCACCACCGCGGCGCTTTCGTTGCGGACGAAGGTCTTGATCGCCAGCCGCTTTTGCGGCGCGGTGGCGATGACGCTCAGATCGCGCAGCCCTTCGAGCGCCAGCCCCAGTGTGCGCGGGATGGGGGTGGCGGTGAGAGTGAGCAGATCGACCGAGGCGCGCAGCGACTTCAGCGCTTCTTTGTGGCGCACGCCAAAGCGATGTTCCTCATCGACGATCACCAGCCCCAGGCGGGCGAATCGGACGCCCGGAGACAGCAGCTTGTGCGTGCCAATGACAATGTCCACCGTGCCGCGCGCCAACCCTTCGAGCGCGGCGTTGACTTCCTTGCCGGTGCGAAACCGTGACATTTCCGCGATGCGCACCGGCCAGTCGGCGAAACGGTTGCGGAAGGTTTCACAATGCTGCTCGGCCAGCAGCGTGGTCGGCGCGAGCACGGCCACCTGTTTGCCGCCCATCACCGCGACGAACGCCGCGCGCAGCGCGACTTCGGTTTTGCCAAAGCCGACGTCACCGCACACCAGCCGGTCCATCGGTTTGGGCGAGATCATGTCCTGGATGGTGGCGTGGATGGCGGCGGCCTGGTCGGGTGTTTCCTCGAAGCCGAAGTTGGCGGCGAAGGCTTCGTAGTCCTGCGCGTCGAAGCGAAACGCATGCCCCTGGTGCGCGGCGCGGCGGGCATAGATGTTGAGCAGTTCGGCGGCGACGTCGCGTACCTGCTCGGCCGCGCGCCGTCGCGCCTTGTCCCATTGACCCGAGCCCAAAGTGTGCAGCGGTGCGTCCTCGGCAGCGGCACCGCTGTAGCGGCCGATGAGGTGTAGCTGCGACACCGGCACGTACAGCTTGGCGTCGTTGGCGTATTCCAGGTGCAAAAACTCGGCCGGGCCGTCGCCCAGGTCGAGTTCGACCAGCCCGCGGTAGCGGCCGATGCCGTGGTTGGCATGCACCACCGGATCGCCCGGTTGCAGCTCGGCCAGGTCATGGATCAGCGCGTCGACCTGACTGGCCTGCTCCTGCTTGCGCCGGCGGCGCTGCGACGGGTTGAGCGCGAACAACTCGGTTTCGGTCAGCACCGCCAGACCGTCGGCGGGAAGGTCAAAGCCGCGCGCCAGCGGGCCGACGGCTAGCGCAAACCCCATGTGGCCGCAGACGAACTCGTCCCAGCTTTCCACTGGCTGGGCGGCCAGCCCGGACTCCTGCAGCAATTCGCGCAGCGTCTCGCGCCGGCCGGGCGATTCGGCCAGCAGCAGTTGCCGGCGCCGACCCTGCCCGCTGTCGAGCCACTGGGCCAGCCGGTTCAGCGGCCGCGCGGCGCGGCGGTCGATCGACAAATCCGGCAGCGCCCGACTGGTGTTCGTTGCGGCCGTGTCGGCGGCGACGTCGGCTTCGCGCGGCGGGCGCAACGCGAGCTGGGCCAACGGCTTGACGCGGGTGAAAAACTCCGCCTCGGTCAGGTAGAGCTGGTGCGGCGGCAGCGCCGGGCGCTCCGGGTCGTGTTGCAGCAGGCGGTAGCGCTCCTGCGTATCGGCCCAGAATTTGGCGATCGCCGACGCCACGTCGCCGTGCAGTACGACTTGCGCCTGCGCGCCGAGAAAGTCGGGCAGCGTAGCGGTGGAGTCGAAAAACAGCGGCAGGTAATACTCGATTCCCGGGCCGGCGACGCCGTTGGCCATGTCTTTGTACAACGCGCTGCGGCTCGGATCGCCCTCGAACACCTCACGCCAACGGGCACGAAAGCGCTTTTGCGCCGCCGCGTCGAGCGGAAATTCGCGGCCCGGGAGCAGGCGGACTTCGCGCACCGGGTACAGGCTGCGCTGGGTATCCGGGTCGAAGGCTTGGATCGAGTCGATGGTGTGGCCGAACAGGTCGACGCGGTACGGCACCGCCGAACCCATCGGGTGCAGGTCGATCAGCCCGCCGCGCACGGCGTATTCGCCCGGAGCCATGACTTGGCTGACATGGTGATACCCGGCAAGCGTGAGTTGCGCGCGCAGCGCTGCTTCGTCGAGCGCTTCGCCCTGGCGAAAATCGAAGGTGTACGCGGCGAGGAATTCCGCAGGCGGCAGGCGCTGGATGGCCGTGCTCGCCGGGGCGATGACCACGTCGAGCTGCTTGTTGTGGATCGCCCAGAGCGTGGCCAGGCGTTCGGAGATCAAATCCTGGTGCGGCGAAAAGCTGTCGTAAGGCAGTGTCTCCCAGTCTGGCAGCAAGCCCGCCCGCAGCGTCGGCGCGAACCAGCGCAGTTCGTCGAGCAGGCGCTGGGCATCGGCGGCCTCGGCGGTGACGACCATCCACGCCCCGGCGCTGCCAGGGGTGGGGGCACACAGCTCGGCGAGCAGCAGGGCGTCGGCGCTTCCCGCAGGCAGCGGCCAGGCAAGACGTTGACCGGGTTTGAGCGCAGGGATCTGACTGCGCAGGGCATGGACAATAGAGGTCATCGATTCAATTTTCGCCCAAAGCGCCGCGATTCGTCCGCCCACCGTCATGCCACCGTCTGCCTTCGCCCCGCCCGTGTGCTGCCATGCGCTGATTCCTTGCGCGGGCAGCGGTTCGCGCCTGCCCGGCGACGTGCCCAAGCAGTATCGGCGTCTGTTGGGCGATTGCGTGGTGCAGCACACCGTGCGCGCGTTTTTGCAGGTGCCGCGTATCGCCACGGTGTCGGTGGTGGTGCAGGCCGGCGACGCGCTGGCGGCTGCCTGTCTGCAGTCGCACCCGCGGCTGCGCCTGGTGCCGCGCGGCGGCGCCAGCCGGGCGCATAGCGTGCTCGGCGGGCTCGACGCCCTGTTGGAGACCGGGGCGCAGCCCGCCGACTGGGTCCTGGTGCACGACGCCGCACGCTGCTGCATCACGTCACGGCTGATCGACGCGCTGATCGATGCCTGCGGCACCGACGCCAGCGGCGGTTTGCTAGCATTGCCGCTGCCCGATACGCTCAAGCTCGCCGACGCCGCGGGCCGGGTGGTGCGCACCGAGCCGCGCGATGGTCGCTGGCTGGCGCAGACGCCGCAGATGTTCCGTCTTGCCGCGTTGCACGCGGCGCTGCAGTCGGCGATTGCCGCAGGCGCTGCGCCGACCGATGAGGCCGGCGCCATGGAGCGCTTGGGCGCGCGCCCACGGCTGGTGCCGGGCGCGGCGTTCAACGTCAAACTCACCTATCCCGAAGACCTCGAACTCGCGCAGGCCGTGTTGGCGCAGCGCGCAGGAGAACTCGCATGACCACGATACGCATCGGCGAGGGCTACGACGTGCACGCGCTCGTCCCCGGCCGCGCGCTCATCCTTGGCGGGGTGCGCATTGCGCACCACCAGGGCTTGCTCGGCCATTCTGACGCCGACGTGCTGCTGCACGCCATCACCGACGCGCTGCTCGGTGCCGCCGGGCTGGGCGACATCGGCGAGCACTTTCCGGACACCGAGGCGCGATTCCAAGGCGCGGATTCGGCCGAACTGCTGCGCCAGGCTTGGCGCGCGGTGCAGCAGCAAGGGTGGGCGCTGGGTAATGTCGATTGCACCGTGATCGCGCAGTCGCCCAAGTTGGCGCCGTATCGCAAGGCGATGCAGCAGCGCATCGCCGAGTTGCTCGACGCCGAGCCTGCGCAAGTCAACGTCAAGGGCAAGACCACTGAACGCCTGGGCTTCGTCGGCCGTGGCGAAGGCATCGCCGCCAGCGCCGTTTGTCTGCTCCAAGGCCGCTGAGCCGTTTTCCTCCGCGACGCCCCATGCTGACTGGATTGCGCTTCGTTTTGCTCGCACTGCTGCTGGTCTGCCACAGCGCGCAGGCTGGCGGCGCCTCCGCGCCTGCTGCAGTCAACACCGGCCTGCCGCGCGTGCGCTTGGGCATCCAGGGTCACGTTTTCACGGCTGAAGTCGCCGCCACCGCGCAGCAGCAGCAAACCGGGCTGATGCACCGGCGCAGCCTGCCGCCGGATCACGGCATGGTGTTCGTTTTCGCCCAGCCCCAGCCGGTTTGTATGTGGATGAAAAACACCCTGATCCCCCTGTCCGTGGCGTTCATCGGCGCCGATGGCCGCATCGTCAACCTCGCCGACATGCAGCCGCTGAGCGAAGACGTGCACTGCGCGCAAACCGATGTGCGCTACGCCCTGGAAATGCCGCTGCACTGGTTTGCGCAGCGTGGCATTGAGCCAGGCGCCCGGGTGTCGGGCCTGCCCGCGCCGCGCTGAGGTGATACACCTGGTGACAACTGCATGCGGCGCGGTTGTCGCCAACGGCATGGATGCCGCGTTGATCCGACACGGCCGCACACAGCATTTTTCGTCGAATCACCAAGGACCCATCCATCATGCACTCCATGCTTGGCCCCACTCTACTCGTCCTGCTGTCGGCAGGCACCTTGCCCGGAGCTCCTGCGGCCTTTGCGCAAACCCCGTGGCAGGCCGCGCACCCGTTGCGCGCCCAGGTGTTGCAGCGCGCCGACCATCTGGACTGGCGCATCGCCCAGGCCCGCATCGACGGCATCATGCCGCCGTGGCGCGCGGCGGCGTTGCAGCGCCAGGTGGCGCAGGTGCGCTGGCAGCAAAACGTCATGGCGCAACGCAACGGCGGCGGCCTGGCCCGGCCGCAATGGCTGGCGCTGAACCGCCGCGAAGACGCCATCAGCCGGGAGATCGCGCAATGAGCGCGCCGCAACCGCGCCGCAGCGGCGCACGGCGGCTGCAGCTCGCGGCGCTGGCCTTGGCGGGCAGCGTGCTGCTCGGCGGCTGCTATGTCGCGCCCATTGCCCCGGCGCGTGTGTCCGGCGCCGTGGTGGTGCGGCCTGAGGGCGGCTGCTGGCATCCCGGCTGGCGCGGGCCGGAGGGCTGGTGGCATCCGGGCCATTGGGGTGTCTGCGGCTGAACGGGGGCCGACCATGCTCCTGCGTTTCCCCTTGGCGTCCTCCGGGCTGTCGCGTCGCGGTTTCCTCGGCGGGCTGGCCGGCCTTGGCCTCGCGGCCCTGGCGCCCGCCAGCCGAGCGCAGGCCGTGCAAGCCACGACCGCAGATCCCTTGGCCGGGCTCGACGCCGCCGCCCGCGCCCGGCCCGTGACCTTTCTCGACCGCATCGGCTGGGGCGCCAGCGCCCAGCAGTTGCAAGACCTGGGGCGGCTCGGCGCCAGCGCCTATCTGCAGCAGCAACTGCAGATGCCCGCAGCGCCGCAGCTCGCCCCGGCGCTGGCGGCGCAGTTGGCCGCGCTGCCCGTCAACCAGCCGCTCGACGTGCTCATCCCGCCGCTGGTGCGCGAGCAGCGCCGCATCTTTCAGGCGCGCAAGGTGCAGGGCCAAGGCGACGCCGCCGATGCCCAGGCGCAGCTCAAGGCGCTGAACCGCTTCAAGTTCGCGCTGGCGCAGCAGGCGGCGGCGCAGCAGGTGCTGCTCGCGCTGTACGCGCCCAACACCTTGCAGCAGCGCCTGAGCTGGTTCTGGCTCAACCATTTCAACGTGTTCCGCGGCGGCGAGATCGGGCCGATGATGGCCGACTACTGCCAGCGCGTCATCGCCCCGCATGCGCTGGGGTGCTTCCGCGACCTGCTGCGCGCCACGATGTTTTCACCGCAGATGTTGCTGTACCTGAACAATGCGCAGAACGCCCGCGGCCACGTCAACGAGAACTACGCCCGTGAGGTGATGGAGCTGCACACCCTGGGCGTGGGCGGCGGCTACACCCAGGCAGACGTGACCAATCTGGCCCGCGCCCTCACCGGGCTGGGCGTGGACTTGCAGGACAGGCCGGTGCGCGTGCGCGCTGCGCTGCGCGCGGATGTGTGGCAGCAGGGGCTGGTGGTGTTCAACCCCGCACGGCACG
>JBFXEK010000066.1:0-6815 GCA_050180155.1 Thiomonas sp.
CAGCCGGATGCCGCTCATGCCCACCGGCTCCCTGACCTCCTGGCCGTCGATGATGAATTCCTGCGGCTCGACCAGCAGCAGCCGCTGGTCGGCGGGAATGTTCACCGCCTTGGCGGTTTCGATCACGCGGTTGACGTCGGCCTGCGTGACCTCGCGGTCCTTGATCGCCACCATGCCGTGCGAGTTCTGCCCGCGGATGTGGCTGCCGGTGATGCCGGTCACCACATGGGTGATCTTGCAATCGGCCATCAGCTCGGCCTCCTTGAGCGCCGCCTGGATCGACTGCACCGTGGCCTCGATGTCCACTACCACGCCGCGGCGCATTCCCGCCGTGCTCGCCTGCCCCATGCCGACGATTTTGAAGCCGGCTGCGGGGTTGTCGCGGTCGGCGAGCATTTCCGCCACGACCACCAGCACCTTGGACGTGCCGATGTCCAGCGCCACCACCAGATCTTTGTAGTCCTTGGCCATGTCAACCATCCTTCCCTGCGACTTGCTGCGGTTTCGCGGTCTTGTTCATTCCAGGCAGATCCACGCCTTGCAGATGCACGGCAAAGCCGTTGGGGTAGCGCAGATCGGCGCTGTCGATCGTGCGGCCGTAACGGGTTTGCAGTTGTGGCATGAGGTCGAAAAACTGCTTCAGCCGCTGCCGCGTCGCCGGGCTTGCCGGCGCGCTGCCCAGATCGACGCGCAAGCCGGTCTGCGTCTGCAGCGTCCAGTTGCCGCCGCTGCCCAGCGTCAGCGCGGCCAGGTTCTGGCCGAAGCCGTGCAGCAGCGACTGCAGGCTCTGGTACATCTGCAACACCTGCGCGCCGCTGCCGGCCGGGCCGCTGAGCTGCGGCAGGCCCAGCCCCTGGACTTCACCGAGGTTGGCGGTGAACGCCTGCCCCTGCGGGTTGAGCAGTTGCGTGGCGCTGCCCGGCTCGTGCCACACCGCCACCGGCTGCTGTACCTGCAGCGTCACCGCCAGTTGCATCGGCCACAGCCGCTGCACCACGGCGCTGCGCACCCACGGCAATTGCTCGAACACCCGCTGCGCCTGCGCCAGGTTGATGGTGAGGAAATTGCCCTTGAGCTGCGGTAGCGCTTCGGCGCGCACCGTCTCCGGGCTGATGCGTTGCAAGTCGCCCTGCAGCCGCACGGCGCGGATGTCCCACCAGCTGCGCTGCATCAGCCAATGGCCGGCGGCCACTGCCGCAGCGGCGGCCACCAGCCAGAGCAAGGCTCGCGATGTGGCCTGCATCAGCCGAACGTCCAGCGGCAGGTTGCTGCTCATCGCTGCTGCTCCCCGCCGCCGGCTGGCGCAGACGGCGCGTGCTCGACCAGCCGACGGTGCGGCTGGTCGAGCGCGGCCTGGCTGAGGATCAGCAGGCACAGGTCGGCGTACTCCAGACCGGCGGCACGCGCGGCCATCGGTACCAGCGAATGCCCGGTCATTCCCGGCGACGTGTTGATTTCCAGCAGCAGGGGCTGGCGATCGCTGGCGCGGATCATCACGTCGGCGCGCGCCCAGCCGCGGCAGCCCAGCGCGCGATAGCTGCGCAACACCAGATCCTGGATCTGCGCCTCCTCCTGCGCCGGCAGCCCGCTCGGGCAGAGGTAGCGGGTGTCGTCGCTGAAGTATTTGTGCTCGTAGTCGTAATTGCCGCCGGGAGCGACGATGCGGATGAGCGGCAGCGCGCGCGCCGCGTCGCCGGCGCCGATCACCGCGCAAGTGACTTCGTCGCCGGCGATGAACTGCTCGACCAGCACCTGGCGGTCGAACCGCGCGGCTTCGGCGTATGCCGCCGCCACCTCGCTGGCGGCGTCGGCGCGTTTGAGCCCGAGGGTGGAGCCTTCGTGCGTGGCCTTGAAAATCAGCGGAAAACCCAGTTCGCGCGCCGCGGCGTGGGCGGCGTCGAGCGAGCCGACCTCGCGCCACTGCGGCGTGGGCAGCCCGGCGCAATGCCACAGCCGCTTGGTCATGGCTTTGTCGATCGCCAACGCCGAGGCCAGCACACCCGGGCCGGTGTACGGGATGCCGAGCAATTCCAGCGCGCCCTGCACCGTGCCGTCTTCTCCCCAGCGGCCGTGCAGCGCGATGAAGGCGCGCTGCGCGCCCAAAGCGCGCAACGCCGCCAGATCGTCCGCCGCCGGGTCGAAAGCAAACGCATCGACGCCGCGCGACTGCAGCGCGGCGAGCACGCCCTGGCCCGACATCAGCGACACCTCGCGCTCGGCAGACGCGCCGCCCATGAGCACGGCCACGCGGCCTAAGCCGCGCGCCTCGATCACCGGCCACGCTGCGGTCATGGCGTGACCTCCTGCGCTGCGGCCAGTGCCAGCACCTGCGCGGCGACGCCGCCGATCGACCCGGCGCCCATGGTGATGACCACGTCGCCGTCGCGCGCCAGTTCCAGGATGGTGCGCGGCAGATCGGCGACCGCCTCGACGAACACCGGCTCGACCTTGCCGGCCACGCGCAGCGCGCGCGCCAGGCTGCGACCGTCGGCGGCCACCAGTGGCGGCTCGCCCGCGGCGTACACCTCGGTGAGCAGCACGACGTCGGCCTCGCCGAGCACTTTGACGAAGTCTTCGAACAAATCGCGCGTGCGGGTGTAGCGGTGCGGCTGGAACGCCAGCACCAGCCGGCGGCCGGGGAAGGCACCACGGGCGGCGGCCAGCGTCGCCGCCATTTCCGCCGGATGGTGGCCGTAATCGTCGATCAGGGTAAAGCGCCCGCCGCCTTGCGCGGCGACTTCGCCGTAGCGCTGGAACCGACGGCCGACGCCGTTGAACGCGGCCAGCGCCCGCTGGATCGCGGCGTCATCGACGTTGAGCTCGGTGGCCACGGCGATCGCCGCCAGCGCGTTTTGCACGTTGTGGCGGCCCGGCAGATTCAGCGTCACGGGCAGCGGTGGCAGGTGCACGCCGTTGCGCCGCAGCGCGGTAAAGCGCATTTGCGCGCCATCGACCTGCACATCGACGGCGCGCACCTGCGCGTCTTCGGCAAAGCCGTAGCTGGTCACCGGCTTGGAAATCAGCGGCAGCAGGCCGCGCACGGCAGGATCGTCGATGCACAGCACCGCGGTGCCGTAGAACGGCAACCGGGCAAGGAAATCGACGAAAGCGTGGCGCAGCCGTGCCGGGTCGTGGCCGTAGGTGTCCATGTGGTCGGCGTCGATGTTCGTCACCACGGCCATCACCGGCAGCAGGTTGAGGAACGAGGCGTCGGACTCGTCGGCTTCGACGACGATGTATTCCCCCTGGCCGAGCTTGGCGCCGGCGCCGGCGCTGTTGAGCCGCCCGCCGATGACGAAGGTCGGGTCCAGCCCGCCTTCGGCGAGCACGCTGGCGACCAGGCTGGTGGTCGTGGTCTTGCCGTGCGTGCCGGCGATGGCGATGCCGCGTTTCAAACGCATCAACTCGGCGAGCATCACCGCGCGCGGCACCACTGGAATGTGGCGGGCACGCGCGGCCAGCACCTCCGGGTTGTCGCCGCGCACCGCGGTGGAAATGACCACGGCGTCGGCGTCCTGCACGTGCGCCGCGTCGTGGCCGATGGCCACGCGCAACCCCAGGCTGCGCAGCCGCTGCACCGTGGCGCTGTCGCTCAGGTCCGAGCCGCTGATGCCGTAGCCCAGGTTGTGCAGCACCTCGGCGATGCCGCTCATGCCAGCGCCACCGATGCCGACGAAATGAATGTTGCGAATGGCGTGTTTCATCGCCCCTGTCCTTGCAATGTGGCGCCGCCTTGCAGCAGCGCGGTGCAGCCATCGACCACTTGCCGTACCGCGTCGGGCCGCGCCAGCGCGCGGGCGGCCTGCGCCAGCGCGAGCAACCGCGGCCGCTCCAGGTCGCGCAGCAACTCGGCCAGCGTGGCGGCGTCGAGGTTGCGTTGTTGAACGAGCAGCGCGGCGCCGCGATCGGCGAGAAACCGCGCGTTGGCCGTCTGGTGATCGTCGACGGCGTGGGGAAACGGCACGAACACCGCCGCCACCCCGGCGCAGGCCACTTCGGTGACGGTCGAGGCTCCGGCGCGGCAGATCAGCACGTCGGCCTGCGCGTACGCGGCGGCCATGTCGTCGATGAACGCGACGCACTCGGCCTGCACCCCGGCGCTGGCATACGCCTGTTGCAGCGCCGCCAAATGCTTGCCCCCGCTTTGATGCCGCACCAGCGGCCGCTGCTCTGCGGGCAGCAGCGCCAGCGCCTGCGGCACCAGGGTGTTGAGCGCGGCCGCGCCCAGGCTGCCGCCGATGACCAGCAGACGCAACGGCCCGCTGCGCCCGGCGTAGCGCTGCTCGGGCGCGGGCAGGGAACAAATTGGCGCGCGCACCGGATTGCCGACCCACTGCCCGCCGGGCAGCACGTCGGGAAACGCGGTGTACACCCGGTCGGCCAGGCGGGCGAGCACTTTGTTGGCCAGTCCGGCGACGGCGTTTTGCTCGTGCACCACCAGCTTCGCCCCGGCCCACACGCTCATCAGCCCGCCGGGAAAGGCGATGTAGCCGCCCATGCTGAGGACCACGTCGGCACGCACCCGGCGCAACGCGCGCAGCGCCTGCCAGAACGCGCGCAGCAGATTCAGCGGCAGCAGCAGCTTGGCCGCCAGCCCCTTGCCGCGCAGTCCACCAAAGCGCACCCACAACATGGCAAAGCCGTGTTGGGGAACGAGCTCGGCTTCCATACTGCCGGGCGCGCCCATCCAGCACACGCTCCAGCCGGCAGCGCGCAACGCCTGCGCCACCGCCAGTCCGGGGAAGATGTGGCCGCCCGTCCCCCCGGCCATGACCACCGCCACCGGCGCTGCTGGCAGCAGCACCGGTGGCGCGGCGCGACGATCTCCGGGGGCGTTCATACATGCCCTCCGCGCATGAGCACACGGTTTTCGAAATCCACGCGCAACAGCACGGCGATGGCCATGCAATTGAGCAGCAGCGCCGAGCCGCCGTAGCTCATCAGCGGCAGCGTCAGCCCCTTGGTCGGCAGCAGCCCGAGGTTGACGCCGATGTTGATGAACGCCTGCCCGCCGATCCACACTCCCACGCCCTGCGCCACCAGCGCGCTGTAGATGCGGTCGAGCGCCAGCGCCTGCCGGCCGATGCTGAACGCGCGGTGGACGATCCAGAAAAACGCCAAAATGACCGCGCCGACGCCGACCAGGCCGAGTTCTTCGCCGATGATGGCGAGAAGAAAGTCGGTATGCGCCTCGGGCAGGTAGTGCAGCTTTTCGATACTGCCGCCCAGCCCGACGCCGAACCACTCGCCGCGGCCCATGGCGATGAGCGCGTGCGACAGTTGGTACGCGCTGCCCAGCGCGTTGGCCTCGTTCCACGGGTTGAGGTAGGCGAAAATGCGGTCGCGCCTCCACGGCGACAGCACGATCATCAGCACGAACGCGCCGATCACCGCCACGCTGAACACGGCGAACAGCTTGCCGTTGGCGCCGCCGAGAAACAAAATCGCCAGGGTGATCGAGGCGATGACCAGAAACGCCCCCATGTCGGGCTCGGCCAGCAGCAGCACGCCCACGAGCATCATCACCACCATCATCGGCAGGAAGGTCTTGAGGAAGCTCTGCTTGACTTCCTGCTTGCGCACCATGAAGTCGGCGGCGTAGAGCAAGGCGGTGAGCTTGACCAGCTCGGACGGCTGGAAATTGAGCCCGCCCGGAAACATCACCCAGCGCTTGGAGCCGTTGACGTCCTTGCCGATGTGCGGCAGCAGCACCACCACCAGGCCGAGCAGCGAGAGGAAGAACAGCCGCATCGACCATCTCTGCAGTTCGCTCAACGGAATCTGCACCACGATCCAGCTCGCCAGCAGCGCCGCGGCGATGGAAAACACATCGCGGACGAAATAGTGGTAGGGCGACCACTGCGCGTAGCGCGGCGAGTCGTGGAACGAAATGGTCGCCGAGTACACCATCACCAGGCCGTAGGCCAGCAACAGCAGCGTCACCCACACCAGATTCTGGTCGTATTCGAGCATGCGCGACTGCCGCGGGCCGAGGTGGCCGACGCGCACCGGCAGATCGTCCGGTTTGCCGCGTTTGCGGCCGCGCAGGGGCAGCAAGCGGTCAAGCATCGCCGCCTCCTTCGCTGCACACCTGGCCGCGGCTTTGCGCCAGCTCGCGCACCGCCTGCACGAACACCTCGGCGCGGTGGGCGTAGTTGCGGAACATGTCCAGGCTGGCGCACGCCGGCGACAGCAACGCGGCGTCGCCGGGCTGCGCCAACGCGGCGGCGCGCTGCACCGCCTGCTCCAGCGTCGGCGCGAATTCGATCGCCACCGCGCCGTGCAGCGCCGCGGCGATGGCCTGCGCGTCGCGGCCGATGAGCACCGCCGCGCGCAGCCGCGCGGCATGCGCCCGCAGCGGCGAAAAGTCCTGCCCCTTGCCCTCGCCGCCGGCGATCCACACCACCGGGCGATCCATGCCGGCCAGCGCCGCAGCGGTGGCTCCCACATTGGTGCCCTTGCTGTCGTCGATCCAACGCACGTCGTCGACCACGGCCACGGTCTGCATGCGGTGCGGCTCACCGCGATAGTCGCGCAGGGCGTGCAGCATCGGCGCCAGCGGCGCGCCCACGGCATCGCCCAGCGCCAGCGCCGCCAGCGCGTTGGCCACGTTGTGCGCACCCTGGATGCGCAGCGCGTCTGCCGGCATCAGCCGCTGCACGGTGAATTCGTCCGGCGCCGCAGCGGCAACGGCTTTGCCGCGCCGAAGTGGATTGTCCGCCACCGGCCGCGGCGGCGGCGCGGATTGGCCCTCGGCCACGGCGCGCGCCAGCCAGTCGATGCCGCCTTCGCGCACCACGCCCCAGTCGCCGGCT
>JBFXEK010000067.1:0-6780 GCA_050180155.1 Thiomonas sp.
GTGATTGCCGTGGGCAGCCAGAACAACGATTTCGGTACTCCCGGCGCAGCCGAGTACGCCATCGCCCTCGACACCCCGGAAGACGCGCGGCGGTTTCACCGCCGTCTGGTCAACGCCTGTATCGCCGCCAACACCCAGACCACGCCGCTGCGCCCGGAGCAGCTCAAAGTCGTGGCCATCGGCGCCGGGGCCACCGGTGTCGAACTGGTCGCCGAGCTGCACAACTCCACCCGCGTGCTCGCGGCTTACGGCCTGGACCGCATCGACCCCGAGCGCGACGTGCGCCTCAGTCTGGTCGAGGCCGCGCCGCGCATCCTGCCGGCGCTGCCCGAGCGGCTGTCCGCAGCCGCCGCGGCCGAACTGGCCAAACTCGGCGTGCAAATGCACACCGGCAAGCGCGTCACCGAGGTCACCGCCACGGGGGTGCGCACCGCCGACGGCGACTTTCTTCCGGCCGAATTGGTGGTGTGGGCGGCGGGTGTGAAGGCGCCGGATTTCCTGCGCGATCTGGACGGGCTGGAAACCAACCGCATCAACCAGCTCGTCGTCCGCCCCACGCTGCAAACCACGCGCGACGACGCGATTTACGCCATCGGCGACTGTGCCGCCTGCCCGTGGGAGGGGCATCCGGGCAACGTACCGCCGCGGGCGCAGGCAGCGCACCAGCAGGCCAGCTTTTTGCTGCGGCAGATCCAGCGGCAGCTGCAGGGTCGGCCGCTGCGCGATTTCCGCTACCGCGACTTCGGCTCGCTGGTGTCGCTGGGCGAGCACAGCACCGTGGGCAGCCTGATGGGCGGCTTGTCCAAAGGCAGTCTGTTCATCGAAGGGCACTTTGCCCGCTTCATTTACTGGCTGCTCTACCGGATGCATTTGCACGCGCTGCACGGCTTCTGGAAAACCGCGTTTCTCACTCTGTCGCGGCTGATTTCGCGCCCCATCGAGCCGCGTATCAAACTGCATTGACGCCGCGGTGGGGGCGCGGGTGGCGGCGTGCGCGCATCAGGAACGTGCGCCGAGCACGATGATCAACATGCCCAACAGGGCGATGGCCGATCCGGTCACGTCCCACACGTTGGGGCGGACGCCCTCGACCAGCCACAGCCACAGCAGCGCCACGGCAACGTAAACCCCGCCGTACGCCGCGTACACCCGGCCTGCTGCGCTGGGGTGCAGGGTGAGCAGCCAGACGAACAGCGCCAGTGCGACGGCGGCGGGTAGCAAAATCCAGGCGTCGGCCCGCCCCTTCAGCCAGAGGTGGGGCAGGTAGCAGCCGACGATTTCGGCCACGGCGGTGAGCGCGAACAACGCGGCGGTGGTGAGCAGCGACATGGCGGACGGGCGATGGGCTGGTGGGGGGTGGTATTCACACGCAAAAATCATGCCCTTGGTGCGGCACGCGCGCAGCGCCTGTCGCACCGGTTTTCAGCCGATCGTCTTGCGCAGTAGCTCGCCGACCTGTTGCGGGTTGGCACGCCCGCCGGTGGCTTTCATCACCTGACCGACCAGGGCGTTGAGCGCTTTGTCCTTGCCGGCGCGGAATTCCTCGACGTTTTTCGGGTTGGCCGCGAGCACCGCGTCGACCGCCGCCTGCAGCGCCGCGGTGTCGCTCACCTGCGCCAGCCCGCGCGCGTCGATGATGCGCGCCACCTCGCCGCCGTGCTCACCGGCCCACAGCGCGGCGAACACCTCCTTGGCCGTTTTGCTCGACAGCGTGCCGTCGTCGATTCTGCCGATCAGCGCGGCGAGTTGCGCCGGGCGCACCGGGCTTTGCGCGATGTCCATCTCGGCGCGGTTGAGCGCCGCGGCCAGCTCGCCCATGATCCAGTTCGCCGCCGCCTTCGCCGGCGCGCCGGCAGCCAGACAGTCCTCGAAATACGCGGCATGGGCGCGGCTTTGCGTCATCTGCGCCGCGGCTTCGCTGCTCAGCCCGTGGTCGCGCACAAAACGCTCGGCCATCTGCGCCGGCAGCTCGGGCATGTCGGCGCGCACCTGCTCGATCCACTCGGCGGAAATCACCAGCGGCGGCAGGTCGGGGTCGGGAAAGTAGCGGTAGTCGTGCGCGTCTTCCTTGGTGCGCATGGTGCGGGTTTCGCCCTTGTCCGGGTCGAACAGCCGGGTTTCCTGCACCACTTCGCCGCCGTCTTCGATCAGCTCGATCTGCCGCCGCGCCTCGAATTCGATGGCCTTTTCCAGAAAACGGAAGCTGTTGAGGTTTTTGATTTCGCAGCGGGTGCCCAGCGGCTCGCCCGCTCGCCGCACCGACACATTGGCGTCGCAGCGGAACGACCCTTCCTGCAGATTGCCGTCGCAAATGTCCAGCCACACCACCAGCGCGTGCAGCGCACGGGCGTATTCGGCGGCCTCGCGTGCACTGCGCATCACTGGCTCGGTGACGACTTCCAGCAGCGGCGTGCCGGCCCGGTTCAGGTCGATGCCGCTGGCCGGGTTGCCCGCGCGGTCGAACAGCCCGGCCTCGTGCAGCGATTTGCCCGCGTCCTCCTCCAGATGCGCGCGGGTGAGCTGCACCGCGTGCGGCTGGCCGTCGAACAGGAAACGCACCACCCCGCCTTCGATCACCGGGATTTCATACTGGCTGATCTGGTAGCCCTTGGGCAAATCGGGATAAAAGTAATTTTTGCGCGCGAACACCGAGCGCGGCGCGATATTCGCCCCCAGCGCCAGGCCGAGGCGGATGGCTTTTTCCACCGCGGCGCGGTTGGCCACCGGCAGCACCCCGGGCAGCGCCAGATCGACCGCGCACGCCTGCGTATTGGGCGCGGCGCCGAACGCGGTGGACGCGGCGGAAAACATTTTCGATTGGGTGGAGAGCTGAACATGCGTCTCCAGCCCGATGACCACTTCCCATTGCATCGGTGAACCTTTCAATTGGAACGGCGGAACGCGGCGAGCAGCAGCGCCGCGCCGATGAACAGCGAGCCGAAACCGCGCTGCAGCCACAGCCGATGCCGCGGCGAACGCAGCGCGCGCAGCACCCGCGCGGCCAGCAGGGTGTAGCCGTTCATCACCACGATATCGGTGATGAACAGCGACAGCCCGCACAGCAGATATTGCGGCAACTGCGGCTGGCCGGGATCGATGAACTGCGGCAGCACCGCGAGCATGAACACCAGCCCCTTGGGGTTGCTGGCGTTGACCAGAAAGCCGCGCAGCACCAGCGCGCGCCGGGTCGGTGCTGTCTCGGGCGCGGCGGCATCGGCGGCGAGTTCGCCCGCCGGGGCGCGCCACTGCTGGACGCCCAGCCACAGCAGATACCCCACCCCGGCCCATTTGATGACGGCGAACGCCGTTTCGCTCGCCGCCAGCAGCGCCCCCAGCCCGGCGGCGACCACGCACAGAATCGCCGCGATGCCCAGCTGCAGCCCGACGATGTTCCACACCCCCAGCCGCCAGCCGTGGCGCATGCCCGCGGTCATGCTGGCAATCGCCCCGGCGCCCGGCGACAGGCTGATCAGCCAGCTCGCGGCGAAAAACGTCAGCCAGGTGTGCAGGCTCATGCGGTGGCCTTTCGTGAGCGCGAGGAATTGAACGCCACCAGCCGGGGCCAGTCGATCGCGCCATCGGCGGTGCAGAAATCGGCGATGAAACGGGCGGAGCATGGCTCCAACTGGTCATTCACTGAACGCAGCCTCCCGGTCGTGCGCAAACGGTTTGCCCACCGCCGCCTCGGCCATGTCGCAATACGCGCGCGACACGTCGATGCCGATGCCGTTGCGCCCGAGTTCGATTGCCGCTTGGAGCGTGGTACCGGAGCCGACGAAGGGGTCGAGCACGGTGTCGCCCGGATCGGAGAACAGCTTGATGAACCATTCGGGCAGCGCTTGCGGAAACGCCGCGCTGTGGTTTTTGTTACCGCACTCGGTGGCCAGATGCAGCACATTGGTCGGGTAGGCCATCGGCCGGTTCAGCCAGTTGGCGATGTTTTTGCCAAATCCGCTGCCGACCTGCGAATCGAACCGTACCACGTCGTTCTTGCCCAGGCGCTTGAGCCGCGCGTCGGCCCAGTCGCCCATCGGCACCATCACCGCTTCCTGGTTCATCTTGAATTTGCGCTGCTTGGTGAAATGCAGGCAGCGCTCCCAGGCGTCACGGAAGCGATTGGGCCACTTGCCCGGGTAGCAGTTGCGTTTGTGCCAGATGTATTCCTCGGTCCACAGCCAGCCCTGCCGGCGCAACGCCAGGATGAGTTCGAGCACATACGTGTGGCGTTCGCCGTTCTCGACTTTTTCCTTGATGTTGAGCACGAACGAACCGTCGTCGCTGAGCACGCGGAAAAACTCGGCCGAACGCGGCAAAAACCACTCGACGTAATGTTCCGGGGCGATGCCGCCATAGGTGTTTTTGCGCCGGTCGGCGTAAGGCGGCGAGGTGACGATGAGGTTGACGCTGCCGGCGGCGAAGGTTTTGAGCACCTCGCCGCAATCGCCGTGCAGCACCTGGATGGTCGCCATGTCGGGGTGCGCGCTCACAGCGCCGGGGCACGGCGGTGCCAGTCGGTGGCTTGCTGGAACTGGTGCGCGGCGTGCAGCAGCCGCGCTTCGGCAAAGTGTGGGCCGATGAGCTGCAAGCCGACCGGGCGGCGGGCGTTGGCGCCCTGGCCGAAGCCGGCGGGCAGGCTCATTCCGGGTAGACCGGCCAAGCTGGCCGACAGGGTGTAGATGTCGGCCAGGTAGTTGGCCAGCGGGTCGGCCTTGTCGCCCAGATTCCAGGCGACGGTAGGAGACACCGGGCCGGCGATGAGATCGCACGCGGCGAAGGCGGCGCGAAAGTCGTCGGCGATCAGCCGGCGGATTTTCTGCGCTTGCAGGTAGTAGGCATCGTAGTAGCCGTGGCTGAGGACGTAGGTGCCGATCATGATGCGACGCTTGACTTCGGCGCCGAAGCCCTCGGCGCGGCTTTTGCCGTACATCTCGGCCAGGTCGCGGTAGTGCGCGGCGCGGTGGCCGTAGCGCACGCCGTCGAAGCGGCTGAGGTTGGAGCTGGCCTCCGCCGGGGCGATGATGTAGTAGGCGGGAATCGACAGCTCGGTGCGCGGCAGCGACACGTCCACCAAGGTCGCGCCCAGGCGCTCGAACTCGCGCAGCGCGGCGCGCACGGCGAGCTCGACTTCCGCGGCCAAGCCGTCGCCGAAATATTCGCGCGGCAGGCCGATGCGCAGCCCTTCCAACGGCTTGACCGCGCCGGCACCGGGCAGCGGTGCGTCCAGGCCGGCGGTATAGGCCGGCACCGGGCGATCGACGCTGGTGGCGTCGCGCGGGTCGAATCCGGCCATGTGTTGCAGCAGCAAAGCGCAGTCGTAAGCGGTTTGCGCGATCGGCCCGGCCTGATCGAGGCTGGAAGCGAAAGCGATCATGCCGTAACGCGAGCACAGGCCGTAGGTCGGCTTGATGCCGGTGACGCCGCACATCGCCGCGGGCTGGCGGATCGAGCCGCCGGTATCGGTGCCGGTGGCTGCGGGTACCAGTCGCGCGGCCACCGCCGCGGCCGAACCACCCGACGAGCCGCCAGGGATGGCTGCGGTGTCCCACGGGTTGCGCACCACGCCGAAGGCGGAGTTTTCGTTGGCCGAGCCCATGGCGAATTCGTCCATATTGGTCTTGCCCAGCGCAACCATGCCGGCGCCGGCCACGCCGTCCGCACCTGCGCCCAGCCGCGCGACCACGGTGGCGTCGAACGGGCTGAAGTAGCCGTCGAGCATGCGCGAGGCGGCGGTCGCCGGCATGTCGCGGGTGACGAACACGTCCTTGTGCGCCAGCGGCACGCCCAGCAGCGGCCGGGTGTCGCCCGCGGCGCGGGCGGCATCGGCGGCGTCGGCAGCGGCCAGCGCGGCTTCGCCGGCCACGTGCAAAAACGCCCCCAAGTCGGTGTGCTGCGCGATGCGTTGCAGGCCGTGTTGCACCAACTCGCGGCTGGAGACTTGCCGCGCGGCCAGCGCCGCGACCTGGGCGCGTAGGTCGGCGTCGTACAGATCGGGCGCGCTCATTCGACCACCCGCGGCACGAGGAATAGACCGTCTTGCGCGTCCGGGGCGTTACGCAGCGCGGCGTCGCGGATGTCGCCTTCGGTCACCACGTCGTCGCGCAGCCGCAGCGGCATGTCCTGCACCGCCGACAGCGGATGCGCCAGCGGTTGCACCCCTGCAGTGGGCACGGCGCGCATTTGTTCGACCACGGCGAAAAAGGCGTTCAAGTCGGTTTGCATTTGGCTGCGCTCGGCGGCGCTGAGGTCGAGCCGGGCGAGTTGCGCCAGGCGGTCGATGTCGGCTAGGGAGAGGGACATGGTGGGAATGGGCAATCACGCCCGCACGGTGCGGCCAGCGGCTGGCGGGTGTGCAACAAAAGCAAGCGTCGATGCGGCATTTTATGCGCATGCATGGGTTATGATGTTCCGATTTAGTGCACGGGATTTGACGGAAAAATCAAGCCCGTTTGTTGCATTTTTCACACACACTGGAATCGCAGCTCCGACAGCGGGCGTGCACTGCGCGCCGGCTCCACCTCCCATGTTCCGAACCTTTCGTCAATATTTCTCGACGGACCTGGCCATCGACCTGGGCACGGCCAACACCCTGATCTACGTGCGGGGCAAAGGCATCGTGCTCGACGAGCCCTCGGTCGTCGCCATCCGCCACGAGGGTGGCCCCAGCGGCAAAAAAACCATCCAGGCGGTGGGCAAAGAGGCCAAGCAGATGCTGGGCAAGGTGCCCGGCAATATCGAAGCCATCCGCCCGATGAAGGACGGCGTCATCGCCGACTTCACCGT
>JBFXEK010000068.1:0-6757 GCA_050180155.1 Thiomonas sp.
TACCCGATTATTTCGACCCCGGCACCATGACCTATTACAAACAGTACATGGATTACAAACAGTACATGGAACAGTTGGGAACGCACACGCACCGCATCATGATCAACCCCGCGGCGCCGCCCTACGTCATCGGCAGGCCCGACGACTTTCCGCACCGCGACATGTGCCACTACAACGCCGAAGGTTTCGTTTGCAAGGTGCCGCCCGGCAATTACTTCGTCATGGGAGACAACCGCGACAATTCGCTGGATTCACGTTATTGGGGATTCGTGCCGGAGCGCAATATCATTGGCAAGGCGTTCGTGGTGTGGATGAATTTCAGCGCGCCGAAAAACATCGGTTTGATTCATTGAACGTCAGCGCCGCAGCCTGGTTTGCCCCCCAAGCAGCCCACGTGCGGGACAAACCAGCGGATGAGCCGGTGCGATTTTGGGAGATCGGGGCAACTATGAAGCAGCACAAGCAGCGCGGCATCACCCTGATTGGGCTGATTTTCTGGGGGGCCATCATCGCTTTCATCGTGGTCATCGGCGCGCAGGCGGTACCGACGGCCACCGAATATTTCGCCATCCAGAAGGCGGTCGATCAGGCGGCCAAGGCCGGGCCGACTGTCGCCGACATCCGCGCGGCGTTTGCCAAAGAGGCCGATGTCGATTACATCAGCTCGGTCACGGCGCAGGACTTGAACATCACCAAGGTCAACGACAAGGTGGTCGTGTCCTTTGCCTACAACAAAGAAATCCACATCGTCGGACCGGTGTATTTGCTCATCAAGTACGCCGGCCAGTCGCATTGATCCACGGGTGAGCACGCCACTGGAAACGCGGCTGGGTTACACCTTCCGCGATCGCCATTTGTTCTCGCGGGCGCTGACCCACCGCAGCTTCGGCGCGGATCACAACGAGCGGTTGGAATTCCTCGGCGATTCGGTGCTCAATCTGTGCGCCGCGGCCTTGCTGTACCAGCAGGCTGCGCGGCAGGACGAGGGACAGCTGTCGCGTTTGCGCGCCGCGCTGGTGCGCGCCGAGACGCTGGCCGAAGTCGCCCGGGCGATCGACCTCGGGCGGTTTTTACGTCTTGGTGAAGGCGAACAGCACAGCGGCGGGGCGCAGCGCGAGTCAATTCTGGCCGATGCGCTCGAAGCGCTACTCGGCGCAATTTACCTCGAAGCCGGTTTCGAAGTGGCTCTGCAGGTCATGCGCCGCCTGTTCGCTGCGCTGCTCGACACCCTCGACGCCGATGTGGTGCGCAAAGACGCCAAAACCCAGTTGCAGGAACTTCTGCAGGGGCAACGTCTGGCGCTGCCCAGCTATACCGTGCGCGAGGTTCGCGGCGCTGCACACCAACAAAAATTCCAAGTCGACTGCGCCGTGCCTGCATTGGGGTTGAGCGTGCTGGGCGAAGGCGGCAGCCGACGCCGCGCCGAGCAGGACGCCGCGGCGCGCATGATCGAGCGTCTGGCACAACGTGGTCCGCTCGCCGCTGCGGCGCCGCCGCGCAACGATTCCACACCTTCGCGGCTCAAACTCCGATGAACGATACTCCTCGTGCGGCAACGCGCCGGTTCGGCACCGTGGCCATTGTCGGCCGGCCCAACGTGGGCAAATCGACCCTGCTCAACGCGCTGGTCGGCGCCAAGCTCAGCATCACCTCGCACAAGGCGCAGACCACGCGGCACCGCATTCTGGGCGTACGCACCGTCGGCGCGGCGCAATTCGCCTTCGTCGACACCCCCGGCTTCCAGACGCGGCATTTGCACGCGCTCAACCGCGCGATGAACCGCACCGTGAAGGCTGCTCTCGCCGAGGTCGATGTGGTGCTGTGGGTGGTCGAAGCCGGCAGGCTCACAGCGCAGGATCATCCCGTGCTCGACGTGCTGCCGCACGACAGGCCGGTGATCGCCGTGGTCAACAAACTCGACCGCGTCAAACCGCGTGAGACCTTGCTGCCTTGGCTGGCAGAACTCGGCCGGCTGCGCGCTTTTGCCGAAATCGTCCCGCTGTCGGCCAAAAAAGCGGCCGATGCCGCCCGCCTGCTCGCCATCATGGAGCCGTACCTGCCGCAGCAGGACTGGGTGTACGAGCCGGACACGCTGACCGACCGCAGCGAGCGGTTCCTCGCCGCTGAGATCCTGCGCGAAAAATTGTTTCGCCTCACCGGGGACGAACTGCCGTATACCAGCGCGGTGGTCATCGAGCAGTTTGCGCAGCAGGGTGAATTGCGGCGCATCGCCGCAAGCATCGTTGTCGATCGTGACAGCCACAAAGCGATGGTCATCGGCGCCGGCGGCGAACGGCTCAAACGCATGTCCACCGAAGCGCGGCAGGACATGCAGGCGCTTTTCGGCGGCCCGGTCTTCCTGGAGGTGTGGGTCAAGACCCGTTCGGGCTGGGCCGACGATCAGGCTGCGGTGCGCGCTTTTGGCTATGAGGACTGAGGCGCAAACCGCTGCCGGCCAGCCCAAGCCTGCAGCGGCGCGCCGCCCGCCGCCGCGGTCGCGTATCGAGCGCGTGCACGACGAGCCGATTTACGTGCTGCACAGCCATCCGTGGAAAGAAACCAGCTTGCTGCTCGACGTGTTCAGTCGCAGCCACGGCAGACTCGCCTTGGTGGCCAAGGGGGCGAAGCGGCCGACCTCGGCGTTGCGCGCTGTGCTGCTCGGGTTTCAGCCCTGCGCCGCGGGTTGGAGCGGGCGCGGCGAAGTGCGTACCTTGACCCGCGCCGAATGGATCGGCGGGCAGGCGCCGCTGGCCGGGTTGCCGCTGCTGTGCGGCTTTTATTTCAACGAATTGCTCGTGCGCCTGCTGCCGCGCGAAGACGCGCACGAAAGACTGTTCGACGCCTACCACCGCAGCATCGCGGCGTTGGCGGGCAATCCTCAGGCGCAGCCCGCGGAGTTGGAGCCGGTGCTGCGTGGTTTCGAGTTTGCGCTGCTGCGCGAACTGGGCTCGTTGCCGGAACTGCACGTGGTCACCGCCACGGGCGAACCGGTGCAGGCGCAGGGCTGGTACTGCGTCGACCCAGAGCAGGGGGTCGCCACCTGCGCGCCCGGCGACCCCGGCGCGATTCGCGGGGAGGTGCTGCTGGCGCTGCAGCACGGCGCCGCCGCGGCAGGCGACGGCAGTCTGGCGCGCGCGGCCAAGACCTTGATGCGCGGGCTGCTTCACTATCATCTTTCGGGACAGACGCTGCGCACCCGCCAGCTCCTCATCGACTTGCACAAACTATGAATCCACTGGCTCCTGCGTCCGACCGCCTTCCTTTGCTGGGCGTGAACATCGACCACGTGGCCACGCTGCGCAACGCGCGCGGCGGCCGCTTCCCCGATCCGGTGCAGGCGGCGCAGCAGGCTGTCGAGGCCGGTGCGGACATCATCACCTTTCATCTACGCGAGGACCGCCGCCACATCCGCGACGCCGACGTCGAGCGGCTCAAGGCCACCATCACCGTGCCGCTGAACTTCGAGTCGGCGCTGGCGCCGGAGATGCTCGACATCATCTGCCGCGTGCGGCCGCAAATGGTCTGCCTGGTGCCCGAACGCCGTCAGGAAGTCACCACCGAGGGCGGGCTGGACGTGGCCGGGCAGTTCGACCGCGTGCGCGATGCCTGCTCCCGGCTGGCCGACTGCGGTTGCCGCGTGTCGCTGTTCATCGAGCCCAGCGCAGCGCAAATCGACGCCAGCGCCCGTGCCGGGGCGCCGTGCATCGAACTGCACACCGGCGCCTACGCCAATGCGTTCGACGCCGGCGATGAGCACGCGCGCCAGCGCGAATTCGAGCGCATCGTCGCCGGTCTGCAGCATGGCCGCAGCCTGGGCCTGCAGACCAACGCCGGCCACGGCCTGACGCTGACCAGCACCCCGGCGATTGCCGCACTGCCCGAAGTCAGCGAGCTGCACATCGGCCATGCGCTCATCGGCCATGCCATTTTCGTCGGCCTGACGCAGGCAGTGCGCGACTTCAACACCGCGATCACCCGTGCCGTCACTGCGGCGCGCGGCGGCTGAACCCGGCAAGCGGCGGCATGATTTACGGCATTGGTACCGACGTCTGCTCGATCGCGCGCATGCGCGCCGCAGTGCAGCGGCACGGCGTGCGGTTTGCCCAGCGCGTGCTCGGCCCGGCCGAGCAGCAGGAGTATGCGCGACGGCTGGCCCGGGTGGAGCAGCGTGGCATCAACTATCTGGCCACGCGCTTTGCCGCCAAGGAGGCGTTTTCCAAGGCCATCGGTCTGGGTCTGTACGAGCCGATGCGCTGGCGGGATTGCGAAATCCTCAAGCTGGCCAGCGGCCAGCCGATCGTGGTGTTGCACGGCGCGCTCAAAGACTGGTGCGCGGCGCGCGCGTTGCGCTTTCTGGTGTCGGTGTCCGACGAGGCCGATAGCGCGCTGGCCACCGTGGTCGCCGAGGTCGTGACGGCGGGTTGAGACCGATGCACGCGCTTTCCCACGCTCCGCTGATCGTCGATGTCGCCGGGCTGCAGCTCACGGCAGCCGATCGCCGCAGGCTGCGCCATCCGCTGGTCGGCGGCGTCGTGCTGTTCGCCCGCAACTGGAGCAACCGCCGGCAGTTGCGCGAGTTGTGCGGTCAAATCAAAGCAGTGCGAAGCGATTTGCTCATCGCCGTCGATCACGAGGGCGGGCGGGTGCAGCGGTTTCGCGATGACGGTTTCACCCACCTGCCGGCAATGCGCGAGCTCGGTGCGCACTGGATGCACGACGCTGCCGGCGCGATGCGCCGCGCCACGGCCTGCGGCCTGGTGCTTGCCGCCGAGCTGCGCGCCTGCGGCGTGGATTTCAGCTTCGCCCCGGTGCTCGACCTCGACTGGGGAGAGTCCAGCGTCATCGGGGACCGCGCCCTGCACGCCGACCCCCGTGTGGTTGCGGTGCTGGCGCAGAGCCTGATGTTCGGCATGGCGCGCGCCGGCATGGCGCATTGCGCCAAGCATTTTCCCGGTCACGGCCATGCACGCGCCGATACGCATGTCGCCGTGGCCACCGACCCTCGCCCGCTGCGGGCTTTACTCGACGCCGATGCCGCGCCCTACCATTGGTTGGCGCCCGGGCTGCGCGCGGTCATGCCGGCGCATGTGGTGTATCCGCAAGTCGATGCGCTGCCGGCGGGCTTCAGCACCGTCTGGCTGCGCAGCGTGCTGCGTGAGCGCATCGGTTTTACCGGGGCGATCATCAGCGACGATCTGAGCATGGCCGCGGCCACTACGGCCGCAGATGGCCGCCTGGGCCAGGCGGTGCTGCAGGGCCTGCGCGCGGGATGCGACTTGGTCCTGGTGTGCAACCAAAGCGTGATCGATGCCGGCGAGCCGCTGGATGCGCTGTTGCACGAGCTGCCGGCCGCGATGCAGGCAGGTGCGTGGCAGCCCGATGCGCGCAGCGCGCAACGCCGCCTGCTGCTGTTGCCGCAACAGCCCGCAGTCGCTTGGGACGACTTGGTGCGCAGCGACAGCTATTTGACCGCGCAGGCGGAGGTTCGCACCGCGCCGCCGTCTGTCGCCTCGTCTCAGGGGTAGAACAGCAGCAGCTTGTACCCTTCGGGCGGCGTGCCCTGCACCGTCAAATGCAATTGAAGCTGGACTTGTTCGCCTGCGGCGATGCCGCCGCGCAGCCGTGCCGGGTCGTCCTGCGCTGCGGGTAGATAGGCGGCGGCTGGCAGCACTTTGCGCTGTGTCACCCGGCCCTGCGCGTCGGTCAACGTCAGTTCGATCGCCGGCCAAGCCACGGCACGCGTGGTGCGGTTGCGCAGCAGCACGTCGAGCCGCAGCCCGGTTGCAGCGGGGTTGAGGCTGGAAGAGTCGATGACCAGCGCATCGAGGTTGCGCGGTGCGCTCAGCTCGCACCCAGTGGTCGCTTGACAGAGCCGTTGCAGCCAGGGCCGGCTGGTCGGCCACTGCTGCGCCAGCTCGTCGCGCCAGAACAGCGCGGTTTGCGCGGCCAGCAACAAGGCCAACAGCAGGCTGGCCAGCCCCAGAGCGATGCGCACCGGTGCGCTGTGCCAGCGTGCTCGGCGATCGACCTGGCGGACGAATTCGGGCTCCGGCGGCGGCTGCGTGTCGGGTTCGGGCAGCACCGTCTGCACTGATTCCGGCTCGGCGCGGTCGAACTGGTAATTCAGCGCTTGATCGAGGTGGAATTCCGACAGCGGGCCGGCGTCGTCGCCGGATGCGGGCGATGCGCTGGCGGGCACCGTCTGCAGCACGGCGTCAGCACTGGGCGCGGTCGCCGGCGCTGCCGGGGCGGCGCCAGGAAGGGGCGAGGCGTTTGCCGCTGGCGCGTAAGGCTGCGCGCTCAGCGGCGAAAAGCCCTCGGCAGCCGGGCGGTCACGCAGCACCGGCTGACTCCACTGCAGCGTGCCGATACGGCCGGCAGCGGTCACGCCCGCGGCCACGGCGGGTTCCGGCGCAGCCGCGGGCGGTGGCGCGGGTTGGCTGGGTGCGGCTGCCGTCGGCTCTGGGGGGCGGGCGTCTGGCGGTTGCAGCTCGATGAGATGATCCAGGGCGTTGAACGGCTGGCCACAATGGCCGCAGCGCACCCAGCCTTCGCGCAGCAGCAACTGGTCGCGCACCACCTTGAAAGTGGTCTGGCAGTGCGGGCAGCGAGCGGCTTGCGCCATATCGGGATCAGCCCCGCGCCGGGCCGGTCAGGCAGACCCAACCGTCCAGGGCTTGGTCCACGCGCAACGCGGCGTATGGCGCGTAGGCGCTGATGAGTTCGTCGGCCTGGCGCTGCAGAATGCCGCTGAGCA
>JBFXEK010000069.1:0-6742 GCA_050180155.1 Thiomonas sp.
CGTCGGCATCGAGCCAGGCGGCGCCGCCTGCCGGCATGTGATGCAAATCGCACGCCCAGACGTGGACATCCCCTTGAGCCGGCAGCGACGGCGCAGCCTGTGCCACGTCGTCGCAGGCGCACCAATCCACTCGCGGCGGGCTTGCCGGCAGCTCGGCTGCGGCCGCGTTGCGCTGCGCTGCGGGCGGGCTGGAGGACGGGGCGCCAGCGGCCCCTGCCGCGGTCATGGAGTGGCGAATGCACATGGGCGCATGATGCGCAGGCCCGACGCGCCGGGCAATCCCGCCAAACGGGGGCGGTGGCGGTTTGTCGCGGCGGTGCCGAACCGATCAGCACTGGCACGAGGACGGCGGCTTGCCGACGAATTGTGCAGAGATCGACGTTCAGTCTGCCATTTTGTGCAGTTTTACGGTTTTTCCGCGCTCTGGCGCAGTTGCTTGCGCGCCGTGGCCAGCGCGCTGCACAGTTGCTGCACGCCGTCGAGCACGTCCACCCCCATGCGCGACAGCGTGTCGCCGGGGAGGGCGACGAGCTGGTGGTGCCGCACCGCGCTGATTTGCGTGAACCTTTGCCATTCCTGCAGCCAGGCAGCGGTGCGCGGCCCAGAGGCGACGATGAGCTGCGGGTCGGCCTGCACCACGGCTTCGACGCTGACACTGGGGGACAGCACGGCCAGCGCGCCAAACACATTGCGCCCGCCGCATAGCGTGATCGCCTGGGTGATGAGCTGCGGGCCGCCGACGGTGATCAGCGGTCGGCTCCAAACCTGATAAAACACTCGCACCGCGGGGCGCTGCGCGGCATAACGCTGGCGCAGCGCGGTCAGCCGCTGGTCGAACTCGCGCACCCAGCGGGTCGCAGCAGGGACGGTGCCGGCCAACACGCCGATGCGTTGCACCGTCGCCGCCAGCGCCTCGAAGGTATTGGCCTGGCTCCAATACACCGGAATGCCCAGCGCTTGCAGCCGGGCGACGTCGCGCGGCGGCGTGCCCGATTGCCAGGCGAGGATGAGATCGGGCTTGAGCAGCGCGATGGCTTCCAGGTTGAGCGCGAACGCGTCGCCGACGATGGGCAGTTTGCGCGCCCAGCGCACGTCAGCAGCACCCCGGATGGTGCCGACCACCTGCCGGCTCGCGCCGGCTGCTGCGCAGAGTTCGAGCAATTGCGGCGACAACGCGACGATGCGCCGCGCCGGCGCGGGCAACACGACGCGGTGGCCGCTGTCGTCGGTGACTTGCAACGGCGCGGCCCGCACCAGCGGCGCCCACGGCAGGGTCACTGCCGCGGCGCAGGCGGTGAGCGCGGCGCGGCGGTTCATCGTGGCGCTGTCGTTTTGGGCGTATAGGCGCACAGGTCGGCGACGTTGCAACGCCAGCATTCCGGTTTGCGGGCCTTGCAGACATAGCGTCCATGCAAAACCAACCAGTGGTGCGCGTCGTGGCGAAACCGTGGCGGTACGACCGTTTCGAGCTGCTTTTCCACTTCCAGCGGGGTTTTGCCCTTGGCCAGCCCCAGGCGGTTGGCGACACGGAAAATATGCGTGTCTACCGCGATGGTCGGCTGGCCGAAGGCCATGTTGAGCACCACATTGGCCGTCTTGCGCCCGACTCCCGGCAGCGACTCCAGCGCCTGGCGGCTGTCGGGCACTTGGCCGCCGTAGCGTTCGAGCAGGATGCGGCTGGTGGCGATGAGGTTTTTCGCCTTGGTCTGATACAGGCCGATGGTACGGATGTAGCTCTTGAGGCCATCCTCGCCGAGTTCGAGCAGCGCCTGCGGCGTGTTGGCGCGGGCAAAGAGCGCCGCGGTGGCTTTGTTCACGCTGGCATCGGTGGCTTGTGCCGACAGCACCACGGCCACGAGCAACTCGAACGGTGTGGAGTACTGCAGTTCGCTGCGCGGATGCGGGTTGGCAGCGGCAAAGCGCTCGAACAGGGTGATGATCTGGGCGGGTTTCATGCCGCCGATGATAGGCGCGGCGGTGCCGGCTCGCGCGGCATGGTGCCAAGCCGATGGTATGATTGCCATCTGGGCAATGTGTTCAATATGCCTTATAAATCATAGGGTTGCAGTTATCTGATGCGTTTGACTTCGCTGCGGCTGGCCGGGTTCAAGTCGTTTGCCGACCCGGTGACGCTGCCTTTTCCCGGCCGCATCAGCGGCATCGTCGGCCCCAACGGATGCGGCAAGTCGAACGTGATCGACGCCGTGCGCTGGGTGCTGGGCGAGAGCAAGGCCAGCGAGCTGCGCGGCGAATCGATGCAGGACGTGATTTTCAACGGCAGCACACAGCGCAAGCCCGCCAGCCGTTGCAGCGTCGAAATGGTGTTCGACAACAGCGACCGCCGCATCGGCGGGCAGTGGGGGCAGTTCAGCGAACTGGCGATCAAGCGTGTGCTCACTCGCGACGGCGCGTCGAGCTATTTCATCAACAACCAGGTGGTGCGCCGCCGCGACGTGCAGGACGTGTTCCTCGGCACCGGGCTGGGGCCGCGCTCCTACGCCATCATCAGCCAGGGCACCATCACCCGCATCTTGGAATCGCGCCCGGAAGATCTGCGGCTGATGCTCGAAGAGGCCGCCGGCGTGTCGCGGTACAAAGAGCGTCGGCGCGAAACCGAGAGCCGTTTGCAGGACACACGCGAAAACCTCACCCGGGTGCAAGACATTTTGCGCGAACTCGGCAGCCAGCTCGAACACCTGGAGCAACAGGCGCAGGTCGCCAGCCGCTACCAGGCGCTGCAGGCGCAGGCGCAGCTGGTGCAGCAGCAGGTGTGGCTGCTGCGCCGCGACGAGGCGCATGCCCGGCGCCAGCAGGTCGCGCAAGCCGGCGGCCAGGCGATGACCGCGCTGGACGCGCGTCTGGCCGAGCTGCGCGCCGTCGAGGCTGCGATCGAAGAGCTGCGTCAGGCACAGTTCGCCAGCAACGACGCGCTCAACCGCGCACAGGCGGCGTTTTACGCGGCGCAATCGCGCGTCAGCCAGTTGGAGGCGGAAATCCGCTTCGTCCACGACGCCCGGCAGCGGGCGCAGGCGGCGTTGCAGGCCGTCGCCGCGCAACAGGCCGAGTGGCAGCAGCGTCTGGCCGCCGCGGCAGAGCAGGGGCGCGAGGCGGCGCAGCGGCTGGCCGACGCGCAGGTGCAGTCCGAAGTGGCACAAGCCCGCGCGCAGGAGCAGGGCGAGCGCCTGCCGGCGCTGGAGGCGGCGTTGAGCCAGGCGCAGTTGCGCGCCGCGGACGAACGCGCGCACGCCGCCGCGGCGCAACAGGCGCTGCAGGCCGAAGCCGCGCAGCAGCGCAGCATCGCGCAGCAAATCGGACAGTTGCGCCAGCGTGGCGAACGGCTGCGCGCCGAGCAGCGCAGCGTCGTCGCCCCGGACAGTCTGCGTCTGGCCGATCTGCAGCAACAGCAACGCACGCTGCAGGAGGAACAGGCAGTGAGCGCGGCGCAACGCGAGGCGCTCGAACACGCCATTCCCGAACTCGAACTCGCGCGGCAGCAGGCGCTACAGGCACAGCAAAGCGCCGCGGCGCAGCTGGCGGCCACCAGCGCCAAGCTGGCCGCGCTGCAGGCGCTGCAGGAGCGGGTGCTCAGCGAAGGCAAGCTGCGCCCGTGGCTGGCCCGACACGGCCTGGACGCGCTGCCGCAGTTGTGGACGCGGCTGCAGGTGGAAACCGGGGTGGAAACCGCGCTCGAAGCGGTGCTGCGCGAGCGTCTGGCGGGGCTGGAGTTGCAGCAGCTCGAACGTGCTGCAGGGTTTGCCCACGACCCGCCGCCGGCCAAACTGGCGTTTTACTCCACCGCAGGCGCCGCGGCGGCAACGCCGGATGCGGCTGTCGACGGCTGCCGCCGCCTGCGCGATGCCGTGCGCTGCGGCGATGCTGCAACCGCCGCGCTGCTCGACGACTGGCTGGGTGCAGCGTTCCTCGTGCCTTCGCTGCAGCAGGCGCTGGCGCTGCGCGCCGACCTGCCGCCGCACGCGCTGCTGGTGACCGCCGAAGGCCACGTCGTCGCTGCGCGCAGCGTGAGTTTTTACGCGCCGGACTCCGAGCAGTCGGGCGTGCTGGCGCGGCAACAAGACATCGGCAATCTGCAGCGGCAGGTCAAAGCCGAACAGCTCATCGCCGAACAAAGCCGCAGCGAACTGCAGCAGCGCGACGCTGCGTTGACGCAGGCGCAACAGCAGCTCGCCGCCCTGCAGCGCCGTCAACAGCTCGACACGCAGCAATTGCACGCGACCCAGGTGGAGTTGCTCAAGCTCACGCAGCAAGCGCAGCACAGCGCGGCACGGCACGCCCAGCTCGCCGCCGATCTGGCCGACGTCGACGCCCAGCTCGACGAGCTGCAGGCGCAGCAGGCGCAGAGCGAGGAACGCTTCGAGACGCTCGATGCCCGGCTGGCCGAGCAACAACAGGCGCACGCCGACCTGGAAACCGAGGTGCTCGCCGCGCAGCAGGCGCTGGCCGACGCCCGGGCGCTGCAGCGCCAGCTCGACGCGCAGGCTGCCGAGGCGCAGTACGCCGTGCGCAGCCTGCAGCAGCGACTGGCCGAGCTGCAGCGCCAGGCGCAAACGGCGCAGGAACAGATCGCCCGTCAGACCCAGGCGCAGCAGGTGGCGCAAGACGAGCTGTCGCGCTTGAGTGCAGATGCGGCGCAGTCGGGGCTGCACGCGGCGCTGGCCGAGCTCGACGCGACGCAGGCCGCGCTGGCGGCGCGGCGCAGCGCGGCGGACGATCTGGCGCAGCAACTGCGCCAGCACGACGAGGCCCGCCTGCGGCTGGAGCGCGATGTCGAGCCGCTGCGCCAGCGCATCACCGAGTTGCAGCTCAAAGAGCAGGAGTGGCGCCTACAGGCCGAGCAGTTCGAGCAGCAACTTGCGCAGGCGCAGGCCGACGTCGATGCCTTGCGCCAGAGTCTGCCCACCGACGCGCAGACAGCGGCGCTGACGCGCGAACACGAGCGGCTGCAACGCGATATCGCCGCGCTCGGCGCGGTCAACCTCGCCGCGCTGGACGAACTCGGCCAGGCACGCCAGCGCAAGCAATTCCTCGACGCGCAACACGACGATTTGCAAACCGCCATCACCACGCTGGAAGATGCGATCCGCAAAATCGACGCCGAGACGCGCGAACTGCTGGCCAGCACCTTCACCCAGATCAACGACCACTTCGGCCGCATGTTTCCGCTGCTGTTCGGCGGCGGCACGGCGCGGCTGATCGTCACCGGCGAGGAGATTCTCGACGCCGGGGTGCAGGTCATGGCGCAGCCGCCGGGAAAGAAAAACAGCTCGATCCACCTGCTGTCCGGCGGCGAAAAGGCGCTGGTGGCCATTGCCTTGGTGTTCGCCATTTTTCAGCTCAACCCGGCGCCGTTCTGCCTGCTCGACGAGGTGGACGCGCCGTTGGACGACGCCAACACCGAGCGCTTCGCCCGTCTGGTCAAGGACATGGCGGCAACGACGCAGTTTCTGTTCATCTCGCACAACAAAATCGCCATGGAAATGGCCGACCAGCTCATCGGCGTGACCATGCAAGAGCAGGGCGTGTCGCGCACCGTTGCCGTGGAAATGGACGCGGCGCTACGCTTTGCCCAAGCCGCCTAGCCGCCGCACCTTCACCTAAGGATTCCTGCATGGGACAGTTGCAAATCGCCCTCATCGTCATCGGCGCGGTGATCATTGCCGCGGTCGTCGCCTACAACGCCTGGCAGTCGGGCAAATTCCGTCGCCAGCGTCAGGCCGTGCAGGCGAAAGACCCGGCGCGAGCCGAGCCGGTCGAGCCTGGCGGGCTGGAAGGCTTGGCCGCTGACGGCGTGGCGGTCGAGCCGGCACTGTCTGCGGCCGAGGCGGCGCCGCGGCCACGGTTGCTGCCGCTGCAGATCGATCCGCTGATCGACGCCATCGCCAGCTTCGTGCTCGAACCCGCGCGCGCGGGTGGCGTGTTGTTGCCGCGGCTGCCCAAAGCCGCGCGCGCCGGCGCCAAGCGCATGCTGTTCGAAGGCCGCAACGCCGCTACCGGTCAGTGGGAGCCGCTGCAGCCGCAGCACAGCTATGCCGAACTCCAGGCCGCTGTGCAGTTGAGCAACCGCAGCGGGCCGATCAACGCCATCGAGTTTTCCGAATTCATCGCCAAATGCCACGAGCTCGGCGAGGCGCTGGGCGTCCAGCCCGATTTGCCTGACATGGCCGAGGCGCTGGAGCAGGCGCGCGAGCTCGACACCTTTGCCAGCGCCAACGACGCCCAGCTCTCCATCACCCTGCGCGCTCGCAGCGTCCCGTGGGAAGTCGATTACCTGCGGCAGCGCGCGCAGGCCGTGGGCTTCGTCGCCGGTGCCGAGGCCGGACGCATGGTGCTGCTGTACCAAGACGTCGAGCAGCCGCCGGCGCCGCTGGTGCATCTGCAGTTCGATGCCCGTGCCGATCTGGCGGACAACGCCGCTGCCGTCAGCCATGCCACCCTGCTGCTCGAAGTGCCGCAAGCGCCGATGGCGCTCAAGCCGTTTTCGCGCATGCGTCAGGCCGCGCGCGAACTGGCGCAGGCTCTCGACGCCGCGGTGGTCGATGACAACAACGCTCCCTTGTCCGACGCCGCTCTCGACCACATCGAAAAACAGCTCGACCGGCTGTATCAAGTACTGGACCAACACGGCCTGCCCGCGGGATCATCGGCGGCGCAGCGCTTGTTTTCCTGATGCCGGCGATGGCAACTCCCGCTTCCCTGCAGGCCCGCGCCGCGGCGAGATCGGAAG
>JBFXEK010000070.1:0-6703 GCA_050180155.1 Thiomonas sp.
CCGCCAGTGGCCATGCCCGAGCCGGCCATGATGACCGCGCCGCCACGGATGGCGTTGATCGCCATCGACTCGGCGGCATCGCGCGTCATGCGCAACCCCGGCAGCGCAAACGGGTCGTTGGTCTGCAGCCGCGCGGCAAAGCTCGGCCGCAGCGCGTCGGGGTAGCGGGTGAAAATCTCGGTGGCTGAAATCGCCATCGGCGAGTCGAGGAAGGCGGTGAGGTGCTGCGGCAGCCGCCCCTGATCGATCCCCAGCGACAGCGCGTACAGCACCTCCTGCGCGCGTTCGAGCGCGAAGGTCGGAATGATGACGTTGCCGCCGCGCGCATGCGTCGCGGCGATGGCGCCGATCAGTTCGTCGGTCGAGGCGGACCAAGGACGGTGGTCGCGGTCGCCGTAAGTGGTTTCCATCACCACGTAGTCGGGCGGCGCAGGCGGCGGTTGCGGGTCGTCGAGCAGCGGCCGGCCAGGGTTGCCGATGTCGCCGGAAAAGTACACCGTGCGCGTGCTCTGGCCGTCGCGCAGTTCGAGCAGGATCGACGCCGAGCCGAGGATGTGGCCGGCGTCGACAAAGGTGGCGCGCACCCCGTTGGCGAGGTCGATCGGCTGGCCGTAGGCGACGGCGCCGTCGAAAAAATCCAGACTGTGGAAGGCGTCGGCCAGGGTGTACAGCGGCTGCGGCGGCGGTTCGTCGCGATGGCGCGCATGGCGTTCGGCCCGGCGCGCGTCTTCCTCCTGCAGCCCGGCGGCGTCGATCAGCACCAGGCGGGCCAGCTCGCGCGTCGGCGCGGTGCACAGAATGCGGCCGCGGAAGCCCCGCTTGACCAGCAGCGGAATCCGCCCGCAGTGGTCGAGGTGGGCGTGGGTGAGCAGCAGCACGTCGATCTTGGCGGCGTCGAAGCCGAAGTCCTGCGCGTTTTCTTCGGCCAGTTCGTGCCCGCCCTGGAACAGCCCGCAATCGACGAGCACGCGGGCATGGTCGGTTTCGATCAGGTGACACGAGCCGGTGACCTGCTTGGCCGCGCCGTGACAAGACAAGCGGATCATCGTGGAGTTCCTTCCAGGGCAGTCGAGGCGGCGGCGCCGCTGGCGACGAGGTCGAACACGCCTGCGGCCAGGTCGGCGTCGAGCGCGATGACCTCTACCCCAGGCGCATCGACGCCGCTGACGGTGTCGGCCACGGCGATGCGCGCTGCGCCGGCGGCGCGTATCGCCTGCAGCGCATCGCCGGCGAACAGTCCATGCACGGCGACGCACACCGGCGACGGGGTGGTATGCCCCCACGCTGCGGCTTCGCCTGCGCTGCCCCCCGAGGGGGCGCACCCCGCCTTGGGACGGCCCGGCGGCGGGGTGGACGACCCCCACGCTGCGGCTTCGCCTGCGCTGCCCCCCGAGGGGCGCACCCCGCCTTGGGACGGCCCGGCGGCGGGGTGGACGACGCGGCGCGCAGGTGGTCGAGCGCGGCCACCAGGGTGCGGCCGGTGCTGATGATGTCGTCGAGCAGCACCGGGGTGCGGCCGGGATAGCGGTGGAGGTCGGGGATGGTCGAGCGCACGTCAGTGTCTCCCAGCCGGGTTTTTTGCACCACGACCACGGGGGCACCGACGCGCGCGGCGACGTCTGCGGCCCATTGCGCGCTCTCGCCGTCCGGGCCGATGATCAGCGGCGCATCGACGTGCGCGGCGATCCATTGCGCCAGCCGCGGCGCGGCGTGCAGCACGCGGCTGCGCAGGGTATAGATTTCGCCCAGGTCGTGGATGCGGTGCAGATGCGGATCGACGGTGAGCAGCCAGTCCAGGTGCGCGCTGAGCAGCCGCGCGTACACCCGCGCCGACACCGCCTGCCCGGCGACAAAGCGCGTGTCCTGCCGCATGTACGCCAGGTATGGCGCCACCAGCCCGACCTGCGCCGCGCCGAGCTCGCGCAGCGTGTCCGCGGCCATGAGCAGCGGCACGGTGCGCGCGTCGGGCGCGTTGAGCGTGCATACCAGTACGGCGACGCTGCCCGGATCGGGCGGCTGCAGCCGCACCAGGGTTTCGCCATCGGGAAAGGCATGTACCTCGCAGTCCATCAGCCGCACCGGCAACCGTGGCTGCAGCGCGCTGGCGATGGCCTGCGCCCGCGCGGTATTGCCCGGCATGGGGTAAAGCAACAGCGGGGCCTTGGCAGCGTAAACGGGCAGTGCGGGCAGTGCACCCGCGGACTGTGGCATGTTCACTCCTCCAGGTAGACGATGGTCGGATGACTGGCGACGAAATCCAGCGCGTAATCGAGTTCGCCACGCGACTCGGCGTGCAGCACGAACAGCGGCTGACCGCGCTCGACGCGGTCGCCCACGTGCACCGCCAGCCACAGCCCGGCGGTTTTGGCGTGCGGCGCGCCAGCGAGTTTGGCCGCGCGCGCCAGCAAGCGGTTGTCGATGCGTGCCACGCGACCGGATTGCACGGCCACTACCGGGTGAGTGAAAGGCGCCACACCCGGCTCGCGCAGCCCGCCCTGCGCGCGGCAGATCGCCTGGAATTTGCGCCAGGCGCGGCCGTCGGCCAGCGCGGCGGCGGCCAGGTCATGCGCCGCTTGCCCCTTGCCCAGCCCGCCCAGTTCGACCACCGCAGCGGCAACTTGCAACGCGCGCTGGCGCAGATCGTCGGGCGCGTCGGCGCGGTTTTGCAGCACGGCGAGGACGTCGTGCGCCTCCAGCGCCGGGCCGACGCCGCGGCCCACCGGCTGCGTGCCGTCGCTGATGATGCCGTGCAGCTTCAGCCCGACGGCATGCGCCGTGGCCTGCAACGCGCGCAGCAGCGATAGCGCGTCTTCTTGGCTGCGCACCTTGGCGGTGGGGCCGGTGGGAATGTCGATGACGACGTGCGTCGAGCCGGCGGCGATTTTTTTCGACAGCACCGAGGCGACGAGCTGGCCCTCGCTGTCCAGATCGAGCGTGCGCTCGACGCGGATGAGCAGGTCGTCGGCCGGGCTCATGTTCATCGCCCCGCCCCAGGTCATGCAGCCGCCCTCGGCCTCGACCACGCGGCGCATCGCGTCCAGGCCGAGATCGACGCGGGTGAGCGTTTCCATGGTGTCGGCGGTGCCCGCGGGCGAGGTGATGGCGCGCGAACTGGTTTTGGGCATGACCAGGCCGAGGCTGGCGGCAATGGGCACGACGATCGGCGTGGTGCGGTTGCCGGGCAGCCCGCCGATGCAGTGCTTGTCCACCACCAGCGGATGCGCCCAGCTCAGCCGGCTGCCAGCCTGCACCATCGCCCGCGTCAGCCCGGTGACTTCGGCCACCGACATTCGCCCGCCGGCGCAGGCGACGAGAAAGGCGCTGATTTCGACGTTGGCCAGCCGCCCGGCGACGATGTCGCCGATGATGGCGTCGAACTGGCCCTCGCTGAGGTGCTGGCCGTAGATCTTGGCACGCACATGGCTCATGCTGTCGCTGGGCTGGGCGTAGCGAAAGCGCAGCGCGTCGCCCGGCTGCAGATCCAACCGCCGCCAGGCCGACTCGGACAACCCGGCCTGGTCGGGCTGCAGCAGCTCGCCGGCGGTGAGGATGTTGAGCGTGGCGATGATGCTGCGCTGCGGGCCGATGACCTCGATGCGTGCGTGCGCCTCGAAACCCTCGGCACGGCACACGGCGGAGTCGGCGCGCAGCACGACCACCGGCTCGTGGTGGGTGTCGATGCCCAAGCGCACGGCGCGCAGCGGTGCGCTGCCGCCTTCCAGCCCGGCGGCAGCCACTGCTGGCGCTGCCGGCAACGCGGACGGGGGAGACGAAGCAGCGGGAAGTTTCATGCACAGGCGATGGTTGCAGGCGGCGATGCACGCCGATGCAACCGTACTGCCACCCTGCGCGCCTGGCAAGACAGGGCAAGTCCCTGTGGCGAATTGCCTGCGCCTGTTGCCCGTGGCTGATCGGCGTCAAGCGCTGCCGGCTGCGGCTGTGCCATGCCGCGCGCCAGCGCTGCACGCCGACGTCCCCGCGGCCAGTGCGCAATGCGCGGCAAAGTCCTCCGATTCGATCTGCAGCGTGACGTGGGTGATGTCGAATGCGTCGTGCAGCAGGTGCTCGGCTTGGTGCAGCACCTCCTCGGCATCGACGCCGCCGCGTACCACCAAGTGCGCCGTCAGGCTGACCTTGGAGGTCGACAGCGCCCAGACGTGCAAATCGTGCAGCGCGACCACGTCGCGCAGCCCGAGCAGACTGCGGCGCACCGCCGCCAGCTCGACCGCCTGCGGCACGCCGTCGAACAGCAAATGCACCGACTGTGCCAGCAGCGACCACGTCCCCCAGACCACGACCGCGGCGATGACCAGCGAAATCGCCGGATCGAGCCACATCCAGCCGGTGGCCAGCACGACCACCGCGCCGAGCACCACGCCCAGCGACACCAGCGCGTCGGCGGCCATGTGCAAAAACGCCCCGCGGATGTTGAGGTCGCCTTTCGCGCCGGAGGCGAACAGCCAGGCGGTGGCGCCGTTGATGCCGATGCCCACCGCGGCGACGATGAGCACCGGCCACTCGTCGACCGGGCTGGGGTGCGCCAGGCGTGTCAGCGCTTCCCAAGCCAGCGCGCCCATCAACAGCAGCAGCAGCGCGGCGTTGACGAAACTCGCCAGGATCGACGCCCGCTGCCAGCCGTAAGTGTGACGGTCGTTGGCGCGCAACCGCGCCGCGGCCAGCGCGGCCCACGCCAGCGCCAGCGCGCCGACGTCGCCGAGGTTGTGCACGGCGTCGGCCAGCAGCGCCAGCGAGTCGGCGCGCCAGCCGAAAAATGCTTCGACGACGACGAAGCCGACGTTCAGCGCAATACCCAGCGCAAAGCGCGGGCCGAAGTCTGCCGGCGCCGGATGGGTGTGGGAGTGATGGTGCGCGTGGTCGTGCGTCATGGCGTTGAGAAGGATGGGTGCAAAGCCGGCGAACCTTGCGCTGCGCGGCTGCCGCGGCGCAACGCCGCCAGATTATGCGTTGCCGCCGGGATGTTCAAACAAGGGGGCAAAGCCGCCCCCAGGAGTGCGGAAATTGGTCGTCTGTCCTTGATACAGCCGCGCCGACAGCCACAGCACGTGGCCGAGATCGGCAAAGGCGCGCAAATCGAATTTGAGCGCGCGCTGCGCTCCGGCGGCACCGACGAGGCGCTCGCCCGGCAGCGCCAGCTCCTGCGCCACGTAGTCGCCCTGCAGAATCGACTCCCAGACGCTGCGGGTGAGCTTGCCGCCGCGGTACGCCGCGCGGCTGCCAAAACCTGCCCAGGGCTTGAAAAACAGCGTGCGGCGCTGCGCCCACAGCCGCTCGGCGTTGCCGGGGTGGACGATTTCGGTGTGCGGCACGTGCGCGGCGAGCAGTTGCGCGGTGGCAGCATCGGCGCCGAAATCGCGCAGCGCCTGCGCATCACACAGCAGCGCCAGGTTGCGCTTGTCGGCAAACAGCGCGTGCGCCCGCGGATGCGGGGTGATGACCGCGCAGTCGCTTTCCCAGGCGCGGCGCAGCGCGGCGTGCGCCGGGTCGTCGAGCGAAAAATCGGTCAGGCGGTTGTACACCAGGTCGATGACGAGGCCGTCGGCGCGCCGACGCAGCGCGCTGCCGTCACAGTCGAGCTCGGCCGGGTCGCAGATCACGGCGTCGATCCCGGCGCGGGCGAACAGGCGCTGGTACAGCAGGAATTCGGCGTACAGGTATTGCTGCTGCGGCGCGGTGTCGACGATGGCGATGCGCCGCAGCGGCTGCGGTCTGGCGGCGTCGCGCCATTCGCGCTGGAACATCGCCAGCACCGCGGCTTCGAAGGCGTTCACCGCGGCATCGCCCGGCAGCAGACCGCGCATGGCCTCGCAGCAGGCGCGCTGCGCCCGCGCCAGCAGCGCCGACAGCAGCGCGCCGCCGGGGTTGGTGTTGACTTCGATCAGGCTCAGCCGCCCGGCTTCGAGGTGAAAGTCCACGCCGAGGAACACGCCCGGGTTGCGCGGCTGATGCTGCGCCGCTGCCGGGGCATACGCCAGCACGGCGGCACGGTACGCCGGCAGCGCCGCCACCCGTTCCAGCGCCAGCGCCACCTCGCGCATGCGCTGCGCCTGGGCCTGATCGACGAACACCGGCTGCGCGGAAAACAGGTGCGGGTTGCGCTCGGCGATCAGCGCTTCCAACCCCGGCTCGCCCAGCGCGTCGTGCAGCGCCTGCGCCAGCCGGGCGCGGTCCAGGCTGAAGCAGGAGCAGGTGAGGTTGAGCTGTTCGGTCATGCGATCGGCGGGGCGCCGTCCACGTGGGTCTGCAGCCACCATTCGAGCAGCGCGGCGTGCCACAGCTTGCTGCCCTGGATGCGCGTGAAGTGCTGCGGCGCTTCGGGCGCGGCCAGCAGCGCGTCGATGAAGTCGCGCTGGTACACGCCGCGCTCGCGGCAGGCGCGCGAGTGCAGCAGCTCGCGCATGTGCTGCAGAAAGGGGCCGCGCACGTGCTTGAGCGCGGGCACCGGGAAGTAGCCCTTGGGGCGGTCGATCACGGCGTCGGGAATGATGCCGCGGGCCACCGCCTTGAGCGGGAATTTGCCGCCGTCGCGCAGGCGCAATTCGGGCGGCATCGCCGCGGCCAGTTCGACCAGCGCGCGGTCGAGGAAGGGCACGCGCAGTTCGAGCGCGTGCGCCATCGGCAGGTTGTCCACGCGCTTGACCGGATCGTCGACGATCAGCGGGTCACGTCCAGCCGCAGCACCTGG
>JBFXEK010000071.1:0-6696 GCA_050180155.1 Thiomonas sp.
CGGGCGGGCAGGCGATGGGGTTGACCGCGTGCCACGAATGCTCGGTGCGCTTGAAAATGAAGCTGCGGTTGCCCAGGATCTCCGACTGCGCCACCGGCGTGAGCGCACCGTCGGGCGGCACGGTATGCGCCGGGTATTTGCCGCCGTCGTCGAGCACCACGGTTTGCCCGCCCCAGGCGGCGTCCCAGTCCTGCGGGGTGTTGAAGTAAAAAATGTGCGAGCCGATTTTGCGCCGCGCGTCGGTGTGCGGCGACACCGATGCGCCGCTGGGCGCGTGGTGCCAGTGCATCGACAGCACGAAGCGCTCGTTGGGCTTCAGCCCGAAAGTGCGCCGCCAAAACTCCTGGTATGGCGCGCCGTGCAGCTCGCCGATGAACTCGCGCCAGGTGGGCGACAACTGCGCATGCAACCGCGGGTTGTACTGCAGCGCGTAGCGGTCGTGGCTTTTTTGCCCGTGAGCGCGCTTTTTGCCGAATTCCTGCTGAAACAGGCTTGGCGGCGGCAATTCCGCGCACAACCGGTCGAACGCCTCGTCTTCGATCACGCCTTGCAGCCCGGCGTAAGGGTATGGCTGACGCTGCAAAAACTCGGCCGACTGCGCGGACATCTCGGCCAGACGCTTGGTGTTGAGTATTGCCATCTCGGCTCCTACGACTCATCGAAGCCGTCTATTGAAGAGCCAAGCCCGCCGGCGCGCTTTGACCGCGGGCAAGCCGCGCCGGCTTCGCCCGCCGCGGCGCGAACAGCTCAACCGCGCATCACGTCTTCGATCGCCTCGATGGTTTTGGGCGCCGCGGCGGTGAGCACCTCGCACGGCTGGCCGGCGGCGCGGATGACCACGTCGTCTTCGATGCGGATGCCGATACCGTGAAACGCCGCAGGAACATCGTCGGCGGCGCGCACGTACAGCCCGGGCTCGATGGTCAGCACCATGCCGGGGCGCAGGATGCGCGCCGGGCGTCTGCGGCTGCCGTCGGGCAGGATGTCGATGGCCTGCCCCGGCTCGGCGTAGTCGCCGCAGTCGTGCACGTCCATGCCCATCCAGTGGCTGGTGCGGTGCATGTAAAACCGCTTGTACGCGCCGGTGGCGAGCACCGCGTCGACGTCGGCGGCGGTGTCGCGCGGCACCAGCCCGAAGTCGAGCAGCCCTTGGGCGAGCACGCGCAGCGCGGCGTCGTGCGGGTCGGTGAAGCGCGCGCCGTCGCGGCAGGCGTCGAGCGCGGCGGCCTGCGCGGCCAGCACCACGGCGTACAGGTCGCGCTGCGCGCCGCTGAAGCGCCCGCCCGCGGGAAAGGTGCGGGTGATGTCGCTGGCGTAGCCGTCGAGCTCGCACGCGGCGTCGATCAGCACCAAGTCGCCCGCGCGCACCGCGGCGTCGCCGGCGCGGTAGTGCAGCACGCAGGCGTTGGCGCCGGCGGCGACGATCGAGCCGTAGGCCGGCGACTGCGCGCCGTGCTGGCGGAAGGTGTAGAGCAGCTCGGCTTCGAGGTGGTATTCGCGCAGCCCTTGCGGCGGCGGCTGCAGCACGGCGCGGCCACAGGCCTGCATCGCGCGCACGTGCGCTTGCGCGGAAATGGCGCAGGCGCGGCCGATGACGTCGAGCTCGTAATCGTCCTTGAACAGCCGCATGTCGTCGAGGAGGGCGCAGACGTCGTGCTGGGTGTGCGGCGCGCTCACCCCGCTGCGCGCCTGCGCCCGCACCGCGGCCAGCCAGCCCTCGACCCGGGTTTCGAACCCCTTTTGCACCGCGAACGGCCACCACACCGCGGGCTGGTCGGCGAGCAGCTTGGGCAGTTCGGCATCCAGGCTGTCGATCGGCAGCGCGGCGTCGAAGCCGAAGGCCTCGCGCGCCGCCTCGGGGCCCCAGCGGTAGCCGTCCCAGATTTCGCGTTCGGCGTTTTTGTCGCGGCAAAACAGCACGCTGCGGCTTTGCCCGGCGGCGTTGGCCTGCAGCGCCAGCAGCGCCTGCGGCTCGGTGAACGCGGTGAGGTAGTAGAAGTAGCTGTCGTGACGGTACGGGTAGTCGGCGTCGCGGTTGCGCAGCACTTCGGGCGCGGTGGGCAGCAGCGCCACGCCGCCGCCGGCGGCGGCCATCTGGCGCGCCAGCTGGTCACGACGCGCTTTGCAACGGGCGAGCAGGGCGGAATCGGGCATGGTGCGGGCAAACGGGCAAAAGCCCGATGCTACTGCGCCGGCGGCTGCAACGGCACGTCGGTTTCACCCCGCAATTGCGCGTCGAGCGCGGCGAGCTGCTGCGGCGTGCCGACGTTGTGCCAAACCCCGGTGAACAGCTCACCGCTGACGCGCCCAGCATCGACCACGGTGTAGAGCCAGGGAAACAGCGGCCACGGCTGCGAGCGCGGCTGCGCGGCGAACAACGCGGGGTGGAACACGCCGATATTGCCGTAGTTGCGCCGCTGGCCGTCGCGGCGGATGCGGCCCAGCGCGCTCAGCGCCATGTCGCCGTCGGGGTTGTGCTCCGGGTTGGGGGTGAGCACCAGATGGGCGGCGGTACCGTGCGGCTGCGTGGCAAGGGTTTGCGCCACGGCGTGCAGCCGGGCGTAATCGAATTCGGTGTAAATGTCGCCGCTGACGACGACGAACGGCGCCGGCCCGAGCAGCGGCAACGCGGTGGCGATGCCGCCGCCGGTGTCGAACGCCGCGGGCGGTTCGGCCGAGTAGCGCAGGCGCACGCCGTAGCGCGTGCCGTCGCCCAGCGCCGCCGGAATCTGCCCGCCCAGCCAGCCGGTATTGACGACGATGTCGCGCCAGCCAGCGGCGGCCAGGCGCTCGATCTGCCAGACGATCAGCGGCTTGCCGCCGACGGCCAGCAGCGGCTTGGGACAAGCGTCGGTCAGCGGCCGCATGCGCTGGCCGCGGCCGGCGGCAAGGATCATGGCAACCGGCATCAGAAGGTGTAGCCCACTTGCACGCTGCGGCCTTCGAGCTGGTCGAGCAGTTGCAACAGCGGCTTGAACGCACCATAACGCGCCGCCACCAGCCGGGTGTGCTGCAGCACCACGGGCAGGTCGCCGAGGTATTGCGCCTTGCCGTCGCGGTGGTACAGCCGGGCGAAAATACCCAGCACCTTCAGCGCGCGCTGCAGCCCCATCCAGTCGAGGTCGCGGTAAAAGTCGGCGAAGTCGGCGGCCACTGGCAGCGCCGCGGCGCGCGCCCGCTCCCAGTAGCGGATGGCCCAGTCGAGCTGCTGCTCTTCGGGCCAGGCGATGTAGGCGTCGCGCAGCAGCGACACCAGGTCGTAGCTGATCGGGCCGATCACCGCGTCCTGGAAATCGAGCACGGCGGGGTTGCGCTCCGGGGTGAGCATGAGGTTGCGGCTATGCCAGTCGCGGTGCACCAGCACGCGCGGCTGCGCCAGGTTGTTCGCCAGGATGTCCTGGAAAACGCGCTCCAGCGCCGCGTGCTGCGCCGCGCCGAGGGTGTGGCCGTGGTGCCGCTGCACGAACCACTGCGTAAACAGATCGAGCTCGCGGCGCAGCAGCGCGGCGTCGTACTGCGGGACGGCGTGCGCGGCGTCGATGCGCTGCAGCGTCACCAGCGCCGCCAGCGCGTCGCGCATCAGCCCGTCGGCGCGCCCGGGTTGCTCGCAGATGGCGCGCAGATACGTCGTCGTGCCCAGGTCGGTGAGGAGCAAAAAACCCTGCGCCTCGTCCTGCTCCAGCACCCGCGGCACGTGCACTGCGCCGGCAGCCAGCAGACGGGCGACGCGCACGAACGGGCGCACGTCTTCCAGCGGCGGCGGCGCGTCCATCACGATCAGGCTGCCGCCGGCGCTTTGCACGCGGTAATAGCGGCGGAAGCTGGCGTCGCTGGAGGCCGGTTGCAGGCTGTCGGGCTGCACGCCGTAGGCGGCGGCCAGCGGCTGCAGCCAGGCGAGCAGCGCCTGCACGCGGGGGGAAGGATCGGCGAACGGCATGGGCAAGGGCAAGAGGGGACTGCTCCCTATAATGCCGCGGCATTTTAGGCATCGCCGCGCGCCCGGCAGGCGGGCGCGCCCGGCGCGCCGCTGCAGGGGCTTTGGCCTCGACTTTGCTGCCCCGCTCTCCACCCCCGTGCCCTTGCAGACCCCGTTGCCGACCTTGCCCCGCTTTCGACGTCGAGCGCCGCTGCGCGGCTCCCGGCAGCGCGGCTCGCTGCGCCGGCTGCGGCCGCTGGCGCTGGCGTTGGCACTCGGCGGCGTCGCCCCGTACGCCGCGGCGGCGCCGGGCGCAACGCACGGGCTGCAGCACGTCCCCAGCCTCGATTTGCTGCAGCACCTGCCACCGCAGGCGCAGCCGCAGGAGCCGCTGTTCGACATCGCCGACCAGATCACCGGGCAGAACGACGTCGCGGTCCACGCCAGCGGCGACGTGCAATTGCGCAAACACAGCATCGTCATCAAGGCCGACCGGCTGAGCTACTACTTCGTCGAAAACGAAGCCGTCGCCCGCGGCGATGTGCGTGTGCTGCGCGACGGCAACCGCTTCTCCGGGCCGTCGCTGCGCCTGCAGCTCGACACCTACCGCGGGCAAATGCCCGATGCCGATTATTCCTTTCGCGTCACGCAGGGACACGGCCATGCCGCGGTCATCGACTTTCTCGGCCGCGAGCACGTGCAGGCCAGCGATGCCACCTACACCACCTGCACCGCCAACCCGGTGGACTGGTTCGTTCAAGCCACGCATTTGGACCTGAATCTGGCGGACAACACCGGCACCGCGCGCGACGCCCGCGTCGTGTTCAAGGGCGCGACCATTCTGCCGCTGCCGTATGCGAGCTTTCCGCTGACCGACGCGCGCAAGTCCGGCTGGCTGCCGCCGACGCTGGGCGTGGACAGCCGCAACGGTTTCGACCTGGCGGTGCCGTATTACTGGAACATCGCGCCGAACTACGACGCCACCTTCACCCCGCGGTTGATCCTGCGCCGCGGTTTCATGGGCAGCGCGGGGTTTCGCTGGCTGCAACCCGACTATTCCGGACGCACGCAGTTCGACCTGCTGCCGTCGGACAGCAGCGACGGCGGGCAAAGCCGCTGGGCGGGTTATGTGCAGCAGACTGGCGGCTTCGGTCACGGCCTGAGCTACGCGCTGAACTACCAGCAGGTATCCGACGACAACTGGTGGCAGGATTTCGGCGGCGTCAACCCGGTGATCGGCGCCAACCGCACCCTGCCGCAGCAGGGCAGCCTCACCTACGCCTTGCCGCTGGGCTATGTGCAACTGAGCGTCAACCGCTGGCAGACGCTGCAAAACAGTGCCGCGCCGATCGGCGTGCCGTACAACCAGCAGCCGCAGCTCTACACCCATGTGCAAAGCGCGAATTTCACCGGGCTGAGCTGGCAGTTCGACTCGGCGCTGACGCGCTTTACCAACTCGACGGCGATTTCCGGCGACCGGCTCTACCTCAACCCGCAGCTCAGCTACCCCGTGGTGCGCCCAGGCGGTTTCGTCACGCCCAAGCTGTCGTTCCATTTCACCCGTTACGTCACCGACACGCCGATGGCCGACGGCGCCACCACCGCCGACCGCGCGCTGCCTACCTTCAGCCTGGACAGCGGGCTGGTGTTCGAACGCCCGGCGCGGCTGTTCGGCCGCGCGCTCACGCAGACTCTCGAACCCCGCCTGTACTACGTTTACACCCCGTACCGCAACCAGCAGAATCTGCCGAACTTCGACAGCGCCGACCTCGACCTGAACCTGGCGACGATCTACACCGACAATGTGTTTTCGGGCAACGACCGCATCGCCGACGCCAACAACCTCACCGGCGGCGTGACCACCCGGCTGCTCGATCCGCGATCCGGGGTCGAACTCGCCCGGCTGACGCTGGCGCAGCGCGTGCTGTTCTCGCCGCAGCGCGTCACCTTGAGCGGCGTGCCCATTCCCGCCGGACTGAACGACACCTTCGCGCTGCTGAGCACCAACCTGGGCGGCCACTGGAGCGCCAACGCCGCGCTGCAATACAACGCCAAGCTGCGGCAGACGCAGCAAATCGCCGCCGGGGCACGCTGGTCGCCGGCGCCGTTCAAGACCATCAGCACCAGCTACCAATACCAGAGCGCCGCCAGCGGGCAGATTCCGCTGCGCTACGTCAACACCGCCTGGCAATGGCAGCTCAGCCCGCGCTGGTATTCGGTCGGCCAGGCCAACTACAGCATTCTGGACAAGCGCTTCAACAACGGCCTGGTCGGCTTCGAGTACGACGGCGGCTGCTGGGTCGGGCGCATCGTGCTGCAGCGCAACTCGCTGACCCCGGCGACCGCCTACACGCGCATTCTGTTCCAGCTCGAACTCGTCGGCTTCTCCCGCCTGGGCAACAACCCGATTTCCGCGCTCAAGCAGAATATCCCGGGCTACCAGATCCTCAAGCAATCGACCGCGCCGCCAAGCCGCTTTTCCAACTATGAATAAGACCCTTCTGTCCCGCACCCTGCTGGCCGTCCTCGTGGGCGGTGCGAGCATCTGCGCCCAGGCGCAAGGCCTGCGGCTGCCGGGGACGTCCGGCGCCGCACTGGTGCCGCAGGCTGCGGCGTCGCAACCCGCCACCCCGCCGATGGCCGCGCCACCGGCGTTGCCGTCGAGCTTTGGCAGCACGCGCTCCAGCGACGGCATCGCTGCCATCGTCGGCAACCAAGTGATCACCGACTACGACCTCAACCTGCGCACCGAAGCCACGCGGCAGCAGGCGCAGGCCGCC
>JBFXEK010000072.1:0-6695 GCA_050180155.1 Thiomonas sp.
CGGCTGGTGGTGCAGCCCTCCGGGGTGGCGGCGACGGTGCAGACGGTGCGCGTGGGCTTCGACGAGGTGGCACAGGCCGGCGCGGGCGATGCGGTGTGCGTGACGCTGAACGAGGAGCGCGATATCAGCCGCGGCGACGTGCTGGCCGCCGCCGACGCACCGCTGGAGCAGGCCGAGCAGTTCCACGCGCATGTGGTGTGGGTGGGCGAGCAGCCGCTGCTGCCCGGTCGGCCGTACTGGCTGAAGCTGCACCATCGCACGGTCGGCGCGGTGGTGACGAGCATCCGCCACCAGATCGACGTGGACACCGGCACGCACCTGTCGGCGCGCGAGCTGGCGATGAACGGCATCGCCGCAGTGCATCTGAGCGTGGATCGGCCGCTGCCGTTTGCGCCGTATGCCCTGCACCGCGATCTGGGCGGGTTCATTCTCATCGACCGGCTCACCCAGGCCACGGTGGGCGCGGGGATGATCGACTTTGCGCTGCGCCGCGACCACAACCTGCACTGGCAGGCGCTGGCGGTGGACAAGGCAGCGCGGGCGGCGATCAAGCACCAGACGCCCAAATGTCTGTGGTTCACCGGCCTGTCGGGTTCGGGCAAGAGCACGCTGGCCAATCTGCTGGAAAAGCGCCTGCACGCGCAGGGCCGGCATACCTACGTGCTCGACGGCGACAACGTGCGCCACGGGCTGAACCGCGATCTGGGGTTTACCGAAGCCGACCGGGTGGAGAACATCCGCCGCGTCGCCGAGGTGGCGCGGCTGATGGTCGACGCCGGTCTGATCGTGCTGGTGGCGTTCATTTCCCCGTTTCGCGCCGAGCGCGAGTTTGCGCGCAGCCTGTTTGCGCCGGGCGAGTTCGTCGAGGTGTTCGTCGATGCGCCGCTTCAGGAATGCGAGCGGCGCGACCCCAAGGGGCTGTACGCCAAGGCGCGGCGCGGGGAGATTCCGGCGTTTACCGGGATTTCCAGCCCGTACGAAGCGCCGTTGCAGCCGGAGTTTCATCTGCGCACCGGCGAACACAGCGCCGAGGCGCTGGCCGAGCAGCTGGCGCAAACGCTGTGATCCCGATGGAAGCAGCTTATGCGGTGGCCGGCGCGGCCACCGGCCTGCTCGTCGGCCTGACCGGGGTGGGCGGCGGCGCGCTGATGACGCCGATCCTGCTGTTTCTCGGCGTGCCCGCGGCGGTAGCCGTGGCCACCGACCTGTGGTTTGCCGCGCTGACCAAGCTCGCCGCCATTGCCAGCCACCGGCGACACACGACGATCGACTGGCCGGTGGTGCGGCGGCTGTGGCTGGGCAGCGTGCCCGTGGCGCTGGCCGTGGCGCTGCTGGCGAGCCTGGGCGCGCGCATCGGCAAGGTGGCGTGGCTGTCGCAGGCGGTGGGGGTGATGGTGTGCGTGGCCGCGCTCGGCCTGCTGTTCGGCCCGATGGTTTTGCGGCGGCTGCAGGCCACGGCAGCGGACGCCGCCCCGCCCCGTGCGCAAGCGGCGCTGACGGTGGCCGCCGGCGCGCTGATCGGCGCGGCGGTGGCGCTGACGTCGGTGGGCGCTGGAACGCTGGGCAGCGTGCTGTTGCTCGCGCTCTACCCCCGGCGGCTGAGCACGCACCGCCTGGTCATGGCCGATCTGGTGCACGCCACCGGGCTGGCTGCCGTGGCAGGACTGACTTACGCCGCCGGCAGTCTGGTGGACTGGCGCATGCTGGGCTGGCTGCTGGCCGGCTCGCTGCCCGCCGCCGTGCTCGGCAGCCACCTGGCCGGACGCCTGCCCGCGCGCAGGCTGCAACTGTCTCTGGCAGCGGTGTTGCTGCTCATCGGGGGTAAATCGGCGGTGGGATGAGCCGCATGGGCCGCGGCAGCACGTAACATGGCGGTTTGCTTCGTCCATCACCGCGTCTCATGTCCGTCTTTGCAGTGGGTTTTGCCGATCTGGCAGGCAGTTTGCGCTCCTGGAGGCTGTGGACATTGCTGGGCTGGCTGGAAATCCGCCAGCGCTATGCGCGCTCGAAACTCGGGCCGTTCTGGCTGACGGTGAGCATGGGGGTGCTGGTCGGCGCGCTCGGCGTGGTGTACGGCACGCTGTTTGGCCAGAAACTCACCGATTATTTGCCGATGGTCGCCATCGGTCTGGTGACGTGGACGCTGTTTTCCAGCACGGTCAACGAAGGCAGCATGGCGTACATCAGCAGTTCGAGGTATATCCGCCAGGTGAGTACGCCGCGGCTGGTTTATGTGCTGCAGGTCGGCTGGCGCAATCTGGTGATTTTCGCCCACAACTTTGTCATCGTCGCCGTCGTGCTGGCAATTTTCGGCGTGAAAAGCTGGCTGACGCTGCCGCTGGTCATCCCCGGGATTTTGCTGCTGCTCGCCAATGCATTGTGGATGGGGATGATTGCCGGCCTGCTGTCGGCTCGGTTCCGCGATTTTCCGCAAATCATCGCCGCGCTGCTGCAGGTGGCGTTTTACGTCACGCCGATTTTGTTCCACGGCGCGATGCTGTCGCAAGAACACCGCTGGATCGTGACCTACAACCCGCTGGCGTACCTCATCGACGTGGTGCGGCAGCCGCTGGTGGGCGTCGCACCCACTGCTTCGACCTGGGCCATCACCGTGCTGATGGCACTGGGCGGCGGTTTGCTCGCGCTGTGGATGACCGGGCGGTACCACAAACGCATCCCTTACTGGGTTTGAGACTGCACCGACCATGAGCGCTTCGATCCGCCTGCACCAGGTGTGCCTGGATCTGCCGATTTTCGACGTCTCGGCGCAATCGCTGAAAAAGCGGGTGATGCGTCTGGGGCGGCGCAACCGCATTGCCGAAGACAACACCGGCGTCATCGTCGTGCGCTCGCTCGACGACGTCAGCCTGGAGCTGCAGCCGGGCGACCGCCTCGGTTTGATCGGCCACAACGGCGCGGGCAAGTCTAGCCTGCTGCGGGTTCTGGCCGGCATTTACCCGCCCACGGCCGGGACGGTCGAAGTGCGTGGCCGCGCCGTTCCGCTGCTCGACATCAACCTCGGCATGGACGACCAATCCACCGGGCGGCAGAACATCCGTCTGCGCGGCCTGCTGCTGGGCATGGGGGATGACGAAATCCGCGCCAAGACCCAGGACATCGCCGACTTCACCGAGCTGGGCGACTATCTCGATCTGCCGCTGCGCACATATTCGAGCGGCATGCGGCTGCGGCTGGCGTTTGCCATCGCCACGGCGGTGGACGCCGACATCCTGCTGCTCGACGAAGTGATCGGCGTGGGCGACGCCAGCTTCCAGGACAAAGCCGCGCGCCGGCTGGAGCAGTTGCACGCCCGCGCCGAAATCGTCGTGCTGGCAATCCACGATCCTAATGTCATCCGCAACAGCTGCAACAAGACGCTGTGGCTCGACCGCGGCCGGGTGCGCGCGTTCGGCGACGTCGAGTCGGTGCTCGACGCCTACTCCCGGCACGTCGCCGCCTGATCCGCCCCCGCCCTCACCGGCTGCCGCCGGTCGCCTCACTGCACCGGCAACCGCACCACGCCGTCCTGTTCGAAAGGAATGCGCAGCAGCGTCTGGCCGATTTCTGCCGTGCCGGCGATGCGGTATGGCAGCCGGTCGTTCCCCGGCAGGGTCAGCAGCAGTTGCACCAGCGTCGGCCCGTTGACCGTCAGCCGCACCGGAACAGCCGCGCGCCCTCCTGCGGGGATGCTGACCGGCGTGGTGCTGCGGCCCTGACCGATCATCGCCCCGCCGAGTTGCAGGCTGAAGTCGACGGCCTGCAACGGCAACGCCAATGGCCCGGTGTTGCGCACCTGCAGCGTCAGGTCGAGAACGGCGTCGTTTCCCTCGATCGTCACCGCGTCGATCGACTGCAGCAGCACCTGCGGCGGCCGCGCCTGCGCGAAGGCGGCCGCCGGCCATAGGGCTGCCAGACACAGTCGCAGCGCCCAGCGCCGCCGCGAGGCGTTCATCGGCGGTCAATGCCCCGCAAAATCCACCAGCGTGAACAGCGGCAGCCCGCTGTCGCGCAGCAGTTTGGAGCCGCCGAGTTCGGGCAGGTCGACGATGGCCGCGCCCTCGACCACGGCGCCGCCGAGTTTTTCGATCAGCCGCTTGCCCGCCATCATCGTGCCGCCGGTGGCGATGAGGTCGTCGATCAGCAGCACCGTGTCGCCGGGGCCGACGGCGTCGGTGTGCATTTCCACCGTGGCGTTGCCGTATTCGAGCTCGTATTCCTCGGTGACGGTGGTGAACGGCAGCTTGCCCTTTTTGCGGATGGGGACGAAACCGACACCGAGCTCGTAAGCGACCACGGCGCCCAGGATGAAGCCGCGGGCGTCGATGCCGGCGACGACGTCGGGCCGCAGATCCGGCGCCATGTAGCGGTGGACGAACTGGTCGATGAGCACGCGGAACACCCGCGGGTTTTGCAGCAGCGGGGTGATGTCGCGGAACTGCACCCCCGGCTGCGGCCAGTCGGGCACGGTGCGGATGTGCTGGCGCAGGTAGTCGATGACGTTCATGGTGAGGTCTGTGCAAGCGTCGGCTCGGCGCCGAAAACCTCATGGTACGAGGCGGCTGACGCGCCCGACAGCACGGGAAACAGCACCAGCAGCCCCAGCCCCATCGGCAGCATCGCCAGCAGCGAAACCGGCAGCAGCAGCACGGTGAACACGGTGATCGGCGCGAGGTTGGCAAACCCGGCGCGCACCGACAGCCGTACCGCCTCCCACGGCCGCAACCCGCCCAGCGCCACCAGGGTGTTGACGAACCAGAACGCCACGCTCAGCAGGTAAAGCATGAGCAGCAGCAGGAGCAGCAGGGTCAGCATCGACCCGGCCATCGCCCCCATGCCTGCGGCCATGCCCATGCCCGGCCCCATACCGTGGGTGAACACCGTCAGGCTGCCCAGGCCGACGCCCAGCAGTGCGGCCAGCACCACGACCACGACCGCGCCGGTGACGCCGCCGAGCACCAGCACCAGCAGCGACACCGTCAGCAGCGCGCCGATGCGCGCGCGCCAGACCTGCGCCGAGGCGGCGAGCGTGCCCTCGTCCTGCGGCTCGACCGGCATGCCCGGCGGGGTGATGGCCTGCGCCCGCGCCGCCCGTCTGCGCAGCGACGCGGCAAAAATCACCCCCAGCGCCAGCAGCGGCAGGCTCAGCCATTGCGACAGCAGCCCGCCCAGCGGCAGCCGCCCGAGCAGCCACAGCACGACGAGAAACGCCAGCGCCAACCCCATCCACGGCAGCGGCGACTGCGTGAAACTGCGCCAACCCTGCGCCCACCAGCGCAGCGCGGAAGCCGCCGGAACGCGGCGGAACGGCAGCAGCAGAGAACGGTCCGATGGTGGCGTCATGAGGAGCAGACCTTGAACGGCAGATGGCGTCATTATCACCGCCGCCGTGGCTGTGCGACGACTCGCAGTCCAAGCCGCTCTCGCCTGTCGGCGCCGCAAAGGATGCGGCTCAACGGGCGATGTCCTCCAGCCGCCGCCGCGTGACGCGCGGGCCAAGCAGGCCGATGACCAGGGCAACGCCAACCATGGCTGCTGCGATGAAGGTGAACACACCCACGTCGCCCGACGTCTTGAGCAAATCGGCGATGATGAACCCGCTGACCACCGCGCTGATGCGGCTGAACGAATACACCAGGCCCACCGCGCGCGCCCGAATGCGGGTCGGGTAAAGCTCGCTTTGGTAGGCGTGGAAGGCGTAGCTCATGATGTTGTTGAAAAACGTCACCAGAATGCCAAAACCAATGATGGCCGCGGCATTGTCGGCGTGGGCGAACAGCAGCCCGAACAGCGCCACGCCCAGCGCCGGAACGACGATCAGCCACTTGCGCTCGAAGCGATCGCCGAACGTCGTGCCGATGAGCGACGAGATCGGATAGGCGAAGGCGATGACAAAGGTGTAGAGCAGCGATTTGGGCATGTCGTAGCCCTTGGCGATGAGGTAGGTCGGCGCCCAGCTGGCAAATCCGTAATAACCCACGGTCTGCAGAATGTTGAACAGAATCAGCATTACGGTGCGCCGGCGGTACATCCCCTGCCACATCTCGCTCCAGCGCGCCTTGACGTGCTCGGTTTCGCCGACGAAGGCTCGAGGTTCGGGGAGTGGCTGACCGGTTTCGCGCTGCACCTGCTCCTCAATGCGGCTGAGGATCAGGTCGGCGCTGTAATGGCGGCCCTTTTGTTCCAACCAGCGCGGCGACTCGGGCAGCCGCAGACGGATGAACCAGACCGGAATGGCCCCCGCGGCGCCGATGAGGGCCACCCAGCGCCAGCCGTCGAGCCCCAAAATGTGGTGCGGCACGAGCAGCCAGCCGAAAAACGCCACCACCGGCACGGCGCTGAACGTGATGAACTGGTTGAGCGCAAAGTAAGTGCCGCGACTGGCCTGCGGTGCAAGCTCGGACACGTAGGTGTCGATAGTCACCAGCTCCACGCCGACGCCGACCGAGGCGATGAAGCGCCACAGGTCGATGGCCTGCGCGCTGTGCTGCAATGCCATGACGAGCGTGGCAAGGCTATACCACAGCAGGCTGAAGGTATAGACCGGGCGGCGGCCGTAGCGGTCGGAAAACCAGCTCACGAACAGCGTGCCGACCCACAAGCCAAGAAACAGTGCGGCGACAAAACTGGCGATGCCCTGAAAGCCGAGAAACGCCCGGGTCGTCGTTGTGAACAGCCCGCTTTTGATCAGCCCGGGC
>JBFXEK010000073.1:0-6695 GCA_050180155.1 Thiomonas sp.
ATCGGAGGCGGGGTTCATGGCTGCAAATCCTTCACGTGGAACACTTCGACACCCACGCCGTCGCAGTCGGGGTAGACGTCGGGTTTTTCGGTCGACACGCGCACCGCGCGCACCCGCGGGTGTTCGAGCATGATGCGCGCCACGTCGTCGCACAGGGTTTCCTGCAGATGGATGTGTCCCTGCGCCACGCGCGCGGCGATGACGCGGCGCATGAAGTCGTAATCGACCACTTCGTCGAGTTTGTCCTGCTGCGGTGTGGACATGGCCAGCGGCACGAACAGATCGACGTTGATCAGCACACGCTGCTCGCCGCGTTTTTCGAATTCGTGCACGCCGATGTTGATATGGACCTCGTAGTTTTTCAAAAACAGCCGGCGGCAGGCGCGCAAAGCAGGGTGCGACAGAGCACTGTACATGGAGAGGCTTTCGACAAAGGTTCAGGACGCCTGGCCGCGGGCGACGAATAACACGTCGCGCCCGCACCCGGCAAGGTGCTGGCCGCCATCGACCAGCAGCGTGGTGCCGGTGACCGCCGGCGCTTGCAGCGCGAACTGCACCGCCTGCGCCACGTCCAGCGGGGTGCAGCCGCGGCGCAGCGGCGTGCAGGAGTGGACGCGGGCGAATTCGTCGGCGGTCATCGGCCCGGAGGGCAGCATCAGCCCCGGCGCCACGCCGACCACCCGCAGCACCGGCGCCAGCGCCTGCGCCAGCGCCACGGTAGCCGCCTGCAACGCGGCTTTTGCCAAGGTGTACGACAAATAATCCGGATCGGGGTTGAACAGCTTTTGATCGAGCAGATTGACCACGCAGCCCTGCGCGCCGCGCCCCGCGAGATGCGCGTGCAGCGCCTGCGCCAGCAGCACGGGAGTGACGGCGTTGACCTGGTAGTGGCGTAGCGCGGTTTGAGCACGCAGCTGCTGCGCGTCGTCGTACTCGAACAGCGAGGCGTTGTTGACCACGGCATCGACCCGGCCGAGCGCGGCAACGGTCTGCGGCAGCAATTGCAGCGCCGCGGCAGCATCGTGCAAATCGGCGCACACGGCCTGCGCCTGCGCGCCACGCTGCCGCGCCTGCGCGCACACCTCGCTGGCGGCCTGCGCCGAGCGGTGGTAGTGCACGGCCACGTCCCAGCCGTGCGCTGCCAGGTGCAAGGCGATTTCGCGGCCGACGCGGTGCGCCGCGCCCGTGACCAGAGCAACCGGACGGGAACGGCCAGCAGATGGGGCAGCGCCGGACATGCTTCTTTCTAGAATGGACGAATGAACGAACAGCCGACAAGTCTACCGGCCCCCGCCCCACCCGCGCTGGAGCGCAGCGCGCAACTGCTGGCGCAACTGCGCGCCGCGCTGCATGCGGGCGGCGGCTGGCTGCCGTTCGACGCCTACATGCAGCAGGCGCTGTACGCGCCGGGGCTGGGCTACTACACCGGGCAGGCCGGGCAGTTTGGCGATTTCGGCAGCGATAGCGACTTCGTCACCGCCCCCGAACTGTCTGCGCTGTTCGGCCGCACCATCGCCGCGCAGGTGGCGCGGCTGCTGCAGCACGCCGCGCTGGACACCGTGGTCGAGTTCGGCGCCGGCTCGGGCCAGCTCGCCGCGCAGGTGCTGGGCGAGATGGCCCGGCTGGGCTGCGCGCCGCGGCAGTACGCCATCGTCGAAGTCTCCGGCGCGCTCAAACACCTGCAAAGGGACACGCTGCAGCGCGCCGTGCCGCATCTGGCCGACCGCGTGCAGTGGTGGAGCCGCCTGCCCGCGCGCTTCGACGCCGTGGTGCTGGGCAACGAAGTGCTCGATGCCATGCCGGTCAAGCTGCTGAGCAAACACCCCGACGGCTGGATGGAACGCGGCGTGTCGCAAGAAGGCGACGACCTGGTGTTCGCCGACCGCCCCACCACCCTGCAGCCGCCCGCCCCGCAGGCGCAGGCGTTGCCGCCGGGCAGCGTGACCGAAATCCACCCGCACGCGCTGGCCTTCGTGCGCACCCTGGCCGAGCGACTCAGGCGCGGCGTGGCGCTGTTCATCGACTACGGCTTCCCGCAGCACGAGTACTACCACCCACAGCGCCACATGGGCACGCTGCGCGCGCACTACCGCCACCGCGCGCTCGACGACGTGCTGCTGTGGCCGGGTCTGACCGACATCACCGCGCACATCGACTTCACCGCCGTGGCGCTGGCCGCCCAGGAAGCCGGCCTGGACGTGCTGGGCTACACCAGCCAGGCCAACTTCCTGCTGAACTGCGGTCTGCTCGATCTCGTCGCCGAGCAATTCGCTGCCGGGCCGCCGCCCGTGGCCCCGAGCAGCGCCGCGGCCCTGTGCCAGGCCACCGCCGCGCCCGGCGGCTCGCATTACCTGCGACAGACCGCGGCGGTGAACAAACTGCTGGGCGAGAGCGAAATGGGCGAGCTGTTCAAGGTCATCGCCCTGGGCCGCGACGTCGATGCCCACCTCCTGCACGGCTTCGCCCGCGGCGACCGCACCCACACCCTGTAGGCCCGAGCAATGCGCTGGCTCATCGTCTTCATCCTCGCCTCGATCGTGTTTTCCGCATTGCTGCCGCATCTGGAACGCTTTGGCATCGGCAAAATGCCGCTCGACCTGCGCATCCGCCTGTTCGGCCGGGACTGGTTGTTCCCGTTCGGATCGAGCGTGCTGCTGTCGCTGCTGGCCTATGTCATTGCGCGGTTGTTTTGATGGGGTCACGGTTGTTTTGATGGGGTCAGGTCTAGAACGGTAGCATCCGTCACCGGAAAATGCTACAAAGCTAGACCTGACCCCATAACAGCCAAGCCGCCACGCCGATGGCCAGTTGCGCCGCCAGCACCAGCGCCACGCATCCTGCCCAGCCCGCGTGCGCCCAGACCCAGGCTGGGCCGAAGGCGCCGACACTGCCCCCCAAGTAGTAGCACAGCACATACAACCCGACCGCCGACGAGCGCGCCTGCCGTGTGAAGGCGGGCACCTGCGACGTCGCCATCGACTGGGCGATGAACACTCCGCCCGAACTCAACGTCAGTCCGAGCACGATGGCCCACACCGGAGCGAGCAGGGTCAGCAGCATGCCGCCGCTGCCCAGGGCCACGGCGGCGGCAAACACAGGGCGTTTGCCGAAGGTCGCGGCGAATTTGCCCGCCAGCGGCGTGGCCACCATGCCGACCAGGTAGACGGTAAACAGCAGGCTCAGGTCTTTGAGGTCGAAGTCGTAGGGCGCGGCAGCGAGGTGAAAGCTGACGTAGGTGAAGGTGCAGACCTGCGAAAACAGAATGCCAAAGCCGATGGCGTAGGTGCCCAGCAGTCTGGGGTTGCGCAGATGTGGCGCGAACCCGGCCAACGCCGCATGCCACCCACCGCGGCTGGCGTGGAACCGGCGCGACGGCGGCAACCCCCAGGCGATGAGCAGCAAAAACCCGAAGTTGACCGCACCCAGCGTGACGAACGCCACCTGCCAGCCGGCGTGCGCCGTGACCATGCCGGCGATGAATCGACCGGAAAACCCCCCGGCCACCGAGCCGGCGATGTACAGCGCCGTCACCGCCGGCGCTTCCGATGCCCGCCATTCCTCGCTAATGTAAGCCACCGTGGCGGTGAACACCCCGGGAATGCACAGCCCTTCAATGGCGCGCCACACCAGCAGGCCGTGCAGGGTGTCGGCCGTAGCCGCCAGCGCGGTGGACAGCGCCAGCCCGGCGAGCGACGCCAGCAGCACCTGCTTGCGGCCGAACCGGTCTGCGGCGATGCCGGAAAACGGCGCCGCCAGCGCCACCGTCAGGGTGGTGACGGTGATGGTCAGGCTGAGTTCGGCCACGCTGGCGTGAAACACCGACTGCAGGCTGGGCAGCAGGCCCTGCGTGACGTACATGGTGAAAAACGCGCACATGCCCGCCGCCGTGACGGCGGCGCGGCGCAGCCACTCCGGCGGGTGCGCTGGAGCCGTGGCAGGCGGGAGGGTGGTGGTGGACATGCCGAGCAATGCTGACGTCGCGGGACGCGACACATTGCACAGCTTAGATGCGCTGATTTGATATGTGAAATATCATTTTCCGAACACTTGATTCGTATTCGATATGGAATTGCGCCACCTGCGCTATTTCGTCGCCGTCGCCGAGGAGCGGCATTTCTCCCGCGCGGCGCAGCGGCTGCACGTCTCGCAGCCGCCGCTGAGCCAGCAGATCCAGGCGCTCGAAGCCGAGCTGGGGGTGGCGCTGTTCACCCGCGGCCGCGGCGGGGTGCGGCGCACCGCGGCGGCAGACACCCTGCTGCCGCTGGCGCGCGGCATTCTCGATGCGGTCGATCACGCCGTGGCGCAAACCCGGCACGTCGGCCGCGGCGAGGCCGGGCGGCTGGCTATCGGCTTTGCCGGGTCGATGCCGTTCACCGACGTCATGCCCCGGCTGCTGCGCGACTACCGCGCCGCCTGGCCGCAGGTCACACTCGACCTGCGCGAGCAGCCGTCGCAGGCGCAGGTGGACGATCTGCTGTCGCACCGCCTGGATCTCGGGTTTTTGCGCGACACCCCGTCGCTGCGCGACGCCGCGCTGGCTTCGCTGGTGGTGCAGCGCGAGCCGCTGCTGGCTGCCGTCCACGCCGACCATCCCCTGGCCGCGCGCGACACGGTGCAATTCGCCGACCTGCGCGACCAGCCCTTCGTGCTGTACAGCGCCAGCCTGGGCTCGGGGCTACGCGAACAGACGCTGGCGCTGTGCGCGCAGGCCGGGTTCAGCCCGCGCATCGTGCAGGAAGTGCACGAAATGCCCACCCTCATCGGCCTGATTTCCGCCGGGCTGGGGGTGGGCATCGTCGCCGCGTCGATGCAGCGCGCGCAACTGCCCTTCGTCGCCTACCGCCCGCTGCGCGGCGTGCACGCCAGCACCGACGTGCTGCTGGTATGGCGGCGCGACGATGCGCAACCGCCGCTGCGCAACTTCATTGCGCTGGCGCGCTCGCTGCCGGGCGCAGCTGCGCCAACAGCGCCTGACGGAAGCGGCGCAGCCAGTCCTTGACGGCGCGCTCGTTGTCCAGCCCGATGCGCACGAGGATTTTCTGCCCGGCCGGAGCCGCCTGCAACGCCGGGTCGGCAAAGGTGTAGGCCACCTTGGGCTGGCGCAGCAACACCGGCCCCTGCGGCTGCGGCGCCTGCAGCAGACTGCCGAGCACGGCCAGCAGCCGGTCGTTGAACGCGCTCTTCGGGTGTCCCAGCTCGCGCCACGCCTGCTCGCACAGCGGATACAGCCGCACATACACCTGCGCCGCCCGCTGCGGGTCGATCGCAGTGAGCATGCCTACATAAGGCACATACCGCTGCGCGTTGGCCGGCGCGATCGCCAGCGTGTCGCCCTGCCCCGTGGTGCGCAGCGTGCCCGGCAGCGGACGCACCGGCCAGACCTGCAGCGGAACGGTCTGCCGCCCGAGGTTGTCCACCGTGGCGACGAAGTGCACGATGAGCCGGTGCGGCACCAGCCAATCCAGCCCCGGCTTGGTCAGCAGACCGGCGAGCTCGCGCAACACTAGGGCATCGCTGTCGTGCAGGGCAGGCAACGACGCGGTTGAGGCCGGAACTTGCAACGGCGCCGAAGCCGCCGAGGCGGCAGGCCGGGGCGCACTGCCAACCGCTACCTGCCGCGGCGCGGAGGCGGCGGGTGCGCTGGCCGCCACCATCCCGGCGCCGGGATGGCCAAACCACGCCTGCGTCAACTGCTGCAGACGCTGGCGGTTGACATAGCCCAGCACCGCCAACACCCCGATCAGCACAAGCACGACCAGCCAGCCGATACGCCGAGGCGGCGGCGGCCGCAAGGGATCGTCGGGCGCGGATGGGGAAGGCATGGCAATTCTCCTGACAACTCGCGCGGGGCGGGCACGAGCAGTATGCCAGCCCCCCAGGCGCGCCGGGTTTCAGCATGCAACCGGCTGGGGCAAAGCGGGAAGTTTGGTCTGTTTCAGTCGCGCGAAATGCGACGAAGCTAGACCTGACCCCAAGCCACCCTCCGACTTGCCCCTAGCGCAAGGCTTGCTGCGTGCTGTCGCGTCGTTGCCGCCGGGCGCAACCGACCCGCTCGAAGCCCTGCAGGCAGCTGGTCATATTGTGCTGGCCGAACGGCAGGTTACTCAGGATCCGGTCGCTGCGATCACCCGGCGCGTGGCACTCCCCGATGCTGCACTGCAAAGAGAACTGAGCGACCTCAAGAACGGCAGTGTGGATCCTGACTACACGCTCTCCTACCTGCCGACAGCGGGGCTCGGCGCCGTGCTCAAAATTTCTGGTTCCAGTCAGTTCCAGTCCTGGGTGTTGTTCCAAAAACGTGGCAGTGTCACGGTTCCCGTCTCGGATCCAAGCAGCGGTCTGTTGGATGGTTGCATACGTGATTGCGGTTCGACCGGATACCTAGCGCTGATCGAGGGCAAACCGGCCGCGCTCGAAGTCTTCGATGACCTGTCGCACTTCAACACCACGGATTTGCAGTGGCAGCAGTGGCTTGGCAGCAGCCAGTGGGGCCCTGCCCAGCGCATCCGTTTGCGCTATGCCTACGATCTTGACGTGTCCGACACCAACTCCGGCTACCTACCGGAGCCGACCCGCGCCAAGGCGGAGCGACTCGCGCTCGATGCCGCCCGGCGTTATATGCGCGATGCCCTGGCACTGGCGAATTCGGCTAGACGGAGCGGAATTGATCGGGCACGTTTCGAGTCCTTACTGCA
>JBFXEK010000074.1:0-6657 GCA_050180155.1 Thiomonas sp.
CCTTCGTGCTGGCCGTAGGCGGCGATCACCCGGTCCATCAGCTGCTTGGAGCAGGCGTAGATCCAGCGCGGTTTGTTGATCGGGCCGTAGACCAGCGGCGAGTTCTCGGGGTCGAACTCGGCGTCGGGGCACATGCCGTAGACCTCGCTGGTCGAGGGGAACACCAGACGCTTGCGATGTTTGACTGCGGCGCGGACGATGGGCAGGTTGGCCTCGAAGTCCAGTTCGAACACCCGCAGCGGCGCCTTGACGTAGGTGGCCGGGGTGGCGATGGCCACCAGCGGCAGGATGACGTCGCATTTGCGCACGTGGTATTCGATCCACTCGCGGTTGATGGTGATGTCGCCCTCGAAAAATTTGAAGCGCTTGTTGGGCAGCAGGTCGTCGAGGCGGTCGGTGTTCATGTCCATGCCGTACACCTCCCAGTCGGTGCTGGCGAGGATGCGCTTGGACAGGTGGTGACCGATGAAGCCATTGACGCCGAGGATGAGGATTTTTTTCATGGTGCGAGTCTCGATGAGGCATTCAGGAATGCGCAGGCCAGTCGGCGGGCGAAAGCGGCACGCCGGGGTGCACGGCGTCCCACAGTTCGTGCAGCACGATGGCGCCGCCGTCGCCGCAGCGGGCGAGCAGCAGGTCGCCTGCGCGCTGTGGGCCCAGCGGCGCATCGGCCGGCAGCAGCGCCGCCTGCGCCGGCCGCGCCGGCCGCGCGCGGGCGACGATGTAGCGGCGGCGGCCGTGCTCGAAAAACGCGCCGGGGTAGGGCGGGGCCACCGCGCGGATCAGGTTGTAGACCGCCTGCGCCGGCTGCGCCCAGTCGATGCGCCCGTCTTCGGGCTTGCGCCCGCCGAAATAGCTGCCGGCGGCCAGATCGTTGCGCCGGCGCGGCACCTGCCCTTGCAGCAGTTGCGGCAGCACGCCCGAGAGCGCGATTTCGGCGGCGACCGTGACCTTGTCGAACACCTCTTTGGCCGTGTCGTCGGGCAGGATGGGCACGGCCTGCTGCGCGACGATGTCGCCGGCGTCGGGCTTGGCCTGCATCACATGCAGCGTCGCGCCGGTTTCGCGCTCGCCGTGCAGCACCGCCCAGTTCACCGGCACGCGGCCGCGGTACTTGGGCAGCAGCGAGCCGTGCAGGTTGAGCGCGGCGATGCGCGCTGCGGCCAGCACTTCGGCCGGGAGCATGCGGCGGAAGTAGAACGAAAACACATAGTCCGGCGCGAGCGCGGCCACGCGCTGCGCCAGCGCCGCGTCCACTGCTTGATCGACGAAGGCGACGGGCAGGTCGAACTCGGCGGCGACGTCGGCCACACGGTCGAACCAGCGGTTTTCCTGCGGGTCGTCGGGATGGGTGACGACCAGCGCCACCTCCATGCCGCCAGCCAGCAGGGTGCGCAGACCGCGCACGCCGACGTTGTGATAGGCGAAGACGACGGCTTTCACTTTGCCGTCGCCTCGCTTGCCGTTGCCGCCGCGGCGACGTGCGGCGGCACGAAGGTGCCAGGCTCGGGTGGCAGATCCTGCAGCACGGCTTGTACCAGGTAGCGCGGTCGGCCGCGCACCTGCTCGTAGATCCGGCCGATGTATTCGCCCAGCAGCCCGATGCTGAACAGCACGACGCCGAGCAGGAAAAAGGTGATGGCGAACAAGGTGAACACGCCCTGCACCTGCGCGCCCTCGACGAAGCGTTGCACCATCAAGTAGAGAAACAGCGCGCCGGAGGCCAGCGACAGCAGGATGCCGGAATACGACATGAGTTGCAGCGGCACCAGCGAGAAGCCGGTGACCAGGTCGAAATTCAGCCGGATGAGCTTGAACAGCGAGTACTTCGACTCGCCGGCCTGGCGTTCCTCGTGCGCCACCTCGATTTCTGTGGGCTTGAGCGCAAAGGTATAGGCCAGCGCTGGGACGAAGGTATTGGCCTCGGTGCAGCGGTTGACGGTATCGACCACGTGGCGGGCGTAGGCGCGCAACATGCAACCCTGGTCGGTCATGCGCACGCTGGTGATTTTTTCCCGCGTCCAGTTCATCAGCCGGCTGGCGTTGCGACGAAACCAGCTGTCCTGCCGCAGGCGGCGAATGCTGCCGACGTAGTCGTAGCCCTCGCGCATCTTCGCCACCAGTTTGCCGATTTCCTCCGGCGGATTTTGCAGATCGGCGTCGAGGGTGACGACGATGTCGCCGCGCGTCTGCTCGAATCCCGCGAGGATGGCCATGTGCTGACCATAATTGCCGTTGAATAGCACCACACGGGTGACGTCCGGGCGCTGCCGCTGTTGCGCGGCGAGCAAGGCGGCAGAGCGGTCGCGGCTGCCGTCGTTGACAAAAATGATTTCGTAGGGCTCGCCCAAGGCGTCCAGCGCCGGATAGAGGCGGGCAAACAAGGCGGCCAGACCGGCTTCTTCGTTGTACACCGGGATGACCACCGACAAACTGGGGTGGGGATGCAAACTCATAGACCGAATTGTCGCAGCACGGCGTCGAGGGCGTCAGTTACCCGGGTCACGTCGGCATCGCGCATCGCTGGAAACAGCGGCAGGGTGAGGATCGACGCGCCGACGCGCTCGGCGTGCGGAAAATCGCCGGGCTGAAAGCCGCGCGCGCGGTATAGCGCAAATAGGTGGATCGGCGGGTAATGCACCCCGGTGACGATGCCGCGGTCTTTCAGCGCCTGCATCACGTCGGCGCGGCGCAACTGGCGCGGCAGCACGATCTGGAACATATGCCAGTTGCTTTGCTGCAGATCGCGCGGCGGCAGCTGCACCCCGCGCTCGGGCAGGCCGACGGCGGCCAAGGCATCGAAATACCGTGCCGCCAGCTCGGCGCGACGGGCGTTGAACGCGGCCAGCCGTTGCAGCTGTCCCCAGCCGACGCGCGCGGCCACGTCGGTCAGGTTGGACTTGCCACCCAGCACGTCGACCTCCATGCCGTCCAGCCCGCTGCGCTGCACGCCTTGCAGCCGCAGCCGGCGCGCCAGTTCCACGTCGGCGTCCGGCGGCAATACCAGGCAGCCGCCTTCGATCGACGTGATGTTTTTGTTCGGGTGAAAGCTGAACGAGGCGAAGTCGCCAAAGCTGCCGATGCGCCGGTCGCGCCAGCGGCTGCCGATGGCCTGCGCCGCGTCCTCGATCACCCGCAGGCCGTGGCGCTGGGCGATGGCGTAGATCGCATCCAGATCGCACGGCAACCCGGCCAGATGCACCGGCAGCAGCGCCTTGGTGCGCGGGGTGATCGCCGCCTCGATGCGAGAACAATCGATATTGCGCGTGACCGGGTCGATGTCGACGAACACCGGGGTGGCGCCCACGGCGAGAATCACGTTGGCGGTGGCGACCCACGACAGCGGGGTGGTGATGACCTCGTCGCCCGCGCCGATGCCCAGCAGCCGCAGCGCGATGTCCATGGTCACCGTGCCCGAGCTGTAGGTCAGCACCGGACGACCACCGAAATAGTCGGCCAGCGCTTGCTCGAAGCGCGCGTTCCACGGCCCGGTGGTGATCCAGCCGCTGCGCAGCACCTCGGCGACGCCGGCGATCGTCTCCTCGTCGATGTCCGGACGGGTGAAGGGGAGAATGTCGTTTTCGGTCATGGGGGACGAATCAAGCGCGGGCCACGATCACCACGCCGAGGATGATGATGGCAATGCCGATGAGCTTTTGCGCGGTCAGCGCCTCGCCGAACAACCACCACGCGGCGAACGCCGTGACCACATAGCCCAGCGACAGCATCGGGTAGGCAATGGACACCTGCACGCGCGTCAGCGCCAGGATCCACACCACCACCGACACGGCGTAGCACGCCAGCCCGAGCAGGATCTGCCATTGCAAGGCGAAGTGCAACCCGGCGTGCCAGATATTGCCCAGCGTGAACGAGAACCGCCCGGCGGTTTCCGCCCCCGATTTGATCAGCAGTTGCGCCGCCGCGTTGAGCAGCACGCCGGTGAGCACCAAAGCGAACGCCACGGCGCTCATGGCGCAGCTCCATCCCCGGGCGGGGTGAATGTTGCGCCCGCGTTCCACGCCGCGGGTAGACGCGCCGCTGCGGCGCGGGCCGCCACACCGTAGTCCTGCCCCGGTTTGACGATGACGACGAAGCGGGGTGAGCGGTAAATCACCGTCATCGGCAGGTGCAATGCCTGCAGCGCGGCCAGGTTCGACGGCGGCAGCAGAGCCAGGGGCAGGGCGTCAGCCCGCCAGCGCTTGGCGAATTCGCTGTCGCTGGGTACCCACAAACCCGGCTGCTGGGTGATGCCGAAGTGCAACTCGCCCTCATACCCCACCAGCGTGACCGTGCGGTTCAGATAAAACGGCAAAGTCTGGTCATAGGTGCCGACGGTGTAGAACGGCTGGCCGGGGTGCAGCCACGGGCGAATGGCCTGCACCACGTCTTTGGTCGATGCCGTGCGGCCCAGGATTTGAAATTGCTGGATGCCGAGCGAGAAGCCCAGCGTCATGGCGATGGCCGTGGCCAGCACCGCTGCGCTGCGCCGCCCGCGCGCCTCCCACCACCACGCCAGCAGCCCACCGCACAGCGCGAGCACTGCGGTGACTTCCAGCCACCAGCCGAAGCGCTGATACAGCGCGCCGGGGGTGATGGCGTTGCCCAGCCGGTATAACTGCGTGAAGCCGATCACCGCCGCCAGACCCAGGACGGCCAACAGGGCGAATTGCCAGCGCAGCACGCCCTGCCGTGCGCGGTCGAGATAGCTGGCGATGAGCAGCGCCACCGCAGGAAAAATCGGCAGGATGTAAGACGGCAGCTTGGATTTGGAAACGCTGAAAAACGTAAAAATGAACACCGCCCAGATCAGCAGCAGCGCATGCGCGTGCAGCTTGCGCCCCGCTGATGTGCCAAATGCTGCGCCGCGCAGTGCAGGCTGTGCCACGCTGCTCCACAGCGCCGGCACCAGGCTGCCCAGCCAGGGAAGTACGCCCAGGATGAGGATGGGGAAAAAGTACCACCACGGCCCAGGGCGCTTGAGTTCGTCGGTGAGAAACCGGGTGAACTGCTGGTAGATGAAAAAGTAATGGAAAAACTCGGGGTTGCGCAGTTGCACCCAGACGAACCACGGTGCGGCGATGGCCAGAAAGATCACCAGCCCGCTGACGATGGACAGCCGCGTCCACAGCGCCCAGTCGCGGTAGATCAAGGTGTAGAGCACCAGCGTGGCACCGGGCAGCAAAATGCCGATCAGCCCCTTGGACAGCACGGCCAGCGCCATGAATGCCCAGCACGCCCACATCCACCAGCGTGTCTGCGTCCGGCTGGCGTCTGGTCGCTGCGCGAGCAAAAACGCCATCAAACTCGCCGACATGGTCGCCGCCGTGCCCATGTCCAGCGTGTTGATGTGGCTCATCGCGTTCCAGTAGAACATGCTGGCCAGCACCGCCGCGGCAAAAATGCCGGTGCGGCGGTTGAACAGCCGCGCCCCCGTCCAGCCGGTGAACAGCACCGCCAACAGCCCGGTCAGCCCGGTCCACAACCGCGCCTGCCATTGGCCGATGCCAAACAGCTCGTATGTGGCGGCGGTCGCCCAATACTGCAGCGGCGGCTTTTCGAAGTATTTGAATCCGTCCAGGCGCGGCGTCACCCAGTCGCCGCTGGCCACCATTTCGCGCGGAATTTCGGCGTAACGGCCTTCGTCGGTCGGCACCAGATCGCGCCAGCCCAGAGTGCCGAGCCAAATGACGGCGAGCACGATGAACAGCGTCCAGACAAGGCCGCGGCCGGGGCCGGAATCGGCAGGAGCAAAACCGGAGGACGATGACGACATGAAGACGGTGGCAAAGGGGCTGCCGCGGCGCGGCGATCGAGGGATAACCGAGCATGGTAGCGGGCAAAGGCTTGCAGGCGACTGAGCGCCGCGGTGCAATGGCATTTTCCTTCGAGGAGACGAAGCATGAGCTGGCCGACGCACACGGTGACCAATCAGGCGCCGCCTTTGCAGGACTACAACTTGTACACCGCCGACCCCGCACTGCAGGAGGCCGTGGAGCGCGGCGCAGCGAGCTGGGCGCATGCTGCCTTGGCGGAGCACGGCGCCGAGCTGGGAACTGCGGCCAGCTATGCCCGGGGGCGGCTGGCCAATGCCTATCCGCCGACGCTGCAAGCGTTCGATGCGCGCGGTTTCCGCCGCGACCAAATCGAATTCCACCCTGCCTGGCACGAGTTGATGGCAGGCATCGCCCGCCGCGGCCTGCACACCGGGCCGTGGGCGCACCCGCGTGCCGGCGCGCATGTGGCACGCGCGGCAGGATTCATTCTGCAGACGCAAATCGAAGCCGGGTCGATGTGCCCGACGACCATGACCTACGGCGCGATTCCGGCGCTGTCGCGCGACGCGACGTTGGCGCGCGACTGGCTGCCCACGCTGCTGCACGCCGAGTACGACCCGCGTGATCTGCCATTCGTGCAAAAACGCGGCGGGCTGATCGGCATGGGCATGACCGAAAAACAGGGTGGCTCCGACCTGCGCAGCAACACCACCTACGCCGAACCCGATGGCGCGGGTGGCTACCGGCTGACGGGGCACAAATGGTTCTTTTCCGCACCGCAATGCGATGCCCACCTCGTGCTGGCGCAGGCTCCCGGCGGGCTGAGCTGTTTTTTCGTGCCGCGCTGGGCGCCCGACGGCAGCAAAAACCCGGTTCTCATCCA
>JBFXEK010000075.1:0-6627 GCA_050180155.1 Thiomonas sp.
AGCGGCCGACTGCGCTTTGCGTGATTTTTTCGATATCGACGTTGGGCAGGATATATTGCTCGACGAATTGCATCACCACTTCGGGGTTGCCGGTGCGCAGTTTGGGAACTTTCTGCACGTCGCGGATGATCTCGTTGGACATGGTCTCGATGAGCTGCGGCGGGGTCAGCGCGTCGGCAGCGGTAGCCATCGCCGGCACACAGGTAGCCAGCGCCGCGCAGCTCAGAGACAAGGCAACAAAAGTACGTCGAAGCATTCAGGGTTCTCCAGTTTTGGGTCGGTTACCCTCATTCAACGCCATCGCCACGATGAAGATGACAATGAGGGTTTTCGCCTGCGGATCAAGGTGCGGCGCTGGCCGCCGGCGCGGGCGGCTGCGGCCCCAACACGCCCTGATCCGCCGTGCCGTAGCTGTACCGGGCCAGCGGATCGGGCTCTCCGAGATCGATGAACGGCCGCTGGCGCACCTCGTCGACCTGCGCCTTGCGCCGCTGCTCGTAGGCGCTGCGGGCAAACACATAGGGATCGAGCGAAATCTGGTCGAACAGATTGGTGGCGTCGAGCAGGTTGGCGCGGGTGTTGACCAGATTGAGCGCCAGCGCGCCATAGCTGGCGCTGGGCGGGCTGATCTGCGCCGTCGGCCCGTACGCCAGAAAGACGCCGGTGCCCGCAGTGTCACGCACATTGCTCGGGCCGAAAAACGGCAGCACGACGTAAGGCCCGGAACCGACTCCCCAGCGCGCCAGCGTCAGGCCGAAATCGTTGGGGTGTTTGTAAATGCCCATCTCGGTGGCGATGTCCAGCGTGCCGAACAGGCCAAACACGGTGTTGACGCTCACCCGCATGAAGGTGCTCAGACCGTCGTGCACATTGCCCTGGAGAAAGTCGTTGGTCATCGACCAGACGTCACCGAAATTGCCGAAAAAATTGGTCACGCCGTGACGGATCGGCGTGGGGGTGATGGCTTTGTACCCGGTGGCCACCGGTTTGAGCACGGCGCGGTCGACCTTGTCGTTGATGGTAAACATCGCCCGGTTGTACGGCTCGAGCGGATCTTGCGGGTTGTGCGTCGCGCAGCCCGCCAGCAATGCCAACGCCAGCAAAGCCAGAAATCGGCGGATCGACATGCTCATTTGCCCTCCCCAGCGCCGCTGGACGCAGCCTTGTTGTAGAGGAACTGCCCGATCAGATTTTCCAGCACCACGGCCGACTGGGTGTTGTGGATCACCGAGCCATTGGTCAGATTTTTTTCACTGCCGCCGGGGCTGAGGTCGATGTACTGGTCGCCAAGAAGCCCGGCGGTGAGAATTTTCGCCGAGGTATCGACCGGAAATTTGAACCGCGCGTCGATCGCCATGTGCACATCGGCCTGGAAGGTCTGGTTGTCGAAGGTGATCGACGTCACCCGGCCGACGACCACGCCGGCGCTTTTCACCGGGGCGTCGGGTTTGAGCCCGCCGATGTTGTCGAAACGCGCGGTCACCGAGTACGTGGGGCCCCAGTTGAGTTGCAGTAGATTGCCTGCCTTGAGCGCGAGAAACAGCAGCGCCGCTGCCCCCAGCACGACGAGGATGCCCACCCACAGATCGATTGTTCGTTGGTTCATTGAAAACGACTCCCGGGCGCACCGCCCTCAGGTGCTGAACATCATGGCCGTCAGCACGAAATCCAGCGCCAGCACCGCCAGCGAAGCGATGACCACGGTGCGCGTGGTGGCGCGCGACACGCCTTCGGGCGTGGGCAGGCTGCGCCAGCCCTGCAGCAACGCGACAAAGGTCACGGCCAGACCGAACACCACGCTTTTGATCACGCCATTGCCCACATCCTTGAACACGTCGACGCCGCTTTGCATCTGCGACCAGAATTGTCCGGCGTCCACACCGATCATCACTACGCCGACGATGTAACCGCCGATGATGCCCACGGCGCTGAACACCGCCGCCAGCAGCGGCATGACGATGACCCCGGCCCAAAACCGCGGTGCGAGCACGCGCACCACCGGGTCGACTGCCATCATTTCCATCGCCGCGATCTGCTCGCCGGCCTTCATCAGGCCGATTTCCGCCGTCAGCGACGTGCCGGCGCGGCCGGCGAACAACAGCGCCGTGACCACCGGCCCGAGTTCGCGCACCAGCGACAGCGCCACCAGCACCCCCAGCGCGCTCGACGAGCCGTAGCGCGACAAGGTGTAGTAGCCCTGCAGACCGAGGACGAAGCCGACGAACAGCCCCGACACCGCGATGATGACCAGCGACAAGTTGCCCAGAAAATACATTTGCTGCACCAACAGCGCCGGGCGCAACAGCACGCGGCCGAACAACCAGAGCAGGCGGACGAACAGCCTTGCGGCAAACCCCAGATCGGCGAGTAATTTGCGCGTTGCCGCGCCGACGGCAACGAGTCTGTCGGCCAAGATCATGCGCGTCTCTCCTGCGCCGTTGCGGCAGGGCGCAAAAAATCGTCGGCCAACGTCGCTGCCGGGTAGTGGAAATGCACCGGGCCGTCGGGCTCGCCGCGGACGAACTGGCGCACCAGCGGGTCGGTGCTGTCGCGCAATTGTTGCGGCGTGCCGTGGGCGATCAAGCTACCGTTGCCCAGGATGTACACATAGTCGGCAATGTCGAAGGTCACCTCGACATCGTGCGACACGACGATGCTGCTCAACCCCAATGCGTCGTTGAGGGTACGGATCAGCCGGGCGGAAATGCCCAGCGAAATCGGGTCGAGCCCGGCGAACGGCTCGTCGTACATCACCAACGCCGGGTCCAGCGCGATGGCGCGCGCCATCGCCACACGCCGCGCCATGCCGCCAGACAGTTCGGCCGGGTACAGGTCTCGCGCGCCACGCAAGCCGACGGCGTTGAGCTTCATCAGCACCAGATCGCGGATCATCGACGCCGGCAAGCGGGTGTGTTCGCGCAGCGGAAACGCCACGTTTTCGAATACGGTCATGTCGGTGAACAGGGCGCCGAATTGAAACAGCATGCCCATGCGCCGGCGCATGGCGAAGATCTGTTCCTGGCTGGCCTGCGCCACATCCTGGCCCTCGAATCGCACCGTGCCGCGCAGCGGCAGCACCTGCGCACCGATCAGCCGCAGCAAGGTCGTCTTGCCGCCACCCGAGGCGCCCATCACGGCGACCACTTGGCCGCGACGCACGGTCAGGTCGATCTGGCGCAAAACCAAGCGGTCGCCGTAGCCGAAATCGAGCGCATCGATTTGGACGATGGTAGGTTCGGAGGACGCAGGCATGGACAGTGGAAATAGCAGGCCGCCGCTGCAGCCGCTCGGCCCATGTCCGGCGCGCTGCAACAAACGAAGCAAACAGCGATTCTAGGGATTTCCCCGCCTTCGCGCCGGCGCGCTCACCGCGCGTCGGGCGGCGAAGTTGCGAAACTCCCAGAGTCGCAGCTTTTCCAGATCGATGATGTCCACCGCGCCATAACGCAGCTGGAGCACGCCGTCGGTCTGCAGCCGGCCAAACGCCTGATTCACCCGCTGCCGCGACAAATTGCACAATTGCGCGATTTCCGCCTGCGTCACGCGCAATTGCCCCCCGCCAGCGCCGGCCAGCGGGTGAAGCAAATGCCGCAACGTGCGCGCGACGATCGACTCGGCATTGCCCTGATGATCGTCCAGCGCCTGCAAAGTCATGAGTTCCAGCCGATCGTTGAGCTGCGCCAGGAGATAATGGCAAAAGGCCAGGTTGCGGTTGAACAACCATAAAAACGTTTCGCGCGGCACCAGCACGAGTTCGCACTGACGAATCGCCAGCGCGGCATAACGCCAAACGCCCTGGCGCATCAACGTGCCCTCACCAAACCAACCGCCCGCACCGATTCCCGAATACACCAGCGGTTTGCCGCGCACCGTGGTGACGATGAACTTGGCCAGCCCGGAAGCCAAACCGATCCAGTGCAGCGCCGTCGCCCCATCCTGCTGCAGAGGTTCGCCCGGTTCGACCGTTTGATAACCGACTTCGGATAACAAGCGGACTTTTTCCTCGGCCGTCAGCGTCGGCCACCAACGGCTGTGCTCTGCCCATGCTGGTGTGGGCATTTCTGCCGCCGCCCCGTCTTGCGCTTTCATGCCACAGATTTTCTGTCATTTGGCCGTCTGTTTCATGACGGCGGACTGCTCGACAGCAAATTGGGGCGCAAAAAAACCGGGGCATCCCCGGTTCGTCTGGCTCCGGCGCGCCCGCAGGGCGAAAAGCTTGACACCACCCCTGCGGCGCTGCCGGTGGCAGGTTTGTCAAATGAGGAAGGATTCTTTACTCTGGCCGTTGTCCACTGCGGTCTGCAACCAGCGGGGCATTTTGCCGCGTCCGCTCCAAGTTTCCCCGGTTTGCGCATTGCGGTATTTCGGCGCCACGGTCGAACCCTTGGACGAACCGCCGACACGACGCGTGCCAATGTCGGCCAAGGTCAAACCATACTCTTCCATTTTGGCGCGAATATCTGCAACGACCGCGCTGATCTCGGCTTTGCGCTGCGCTTCCGCCTGCTGTTTCAGCGCTTCGATCTGGGCCTGCAATTCTTTGTAAGTTGCCATCTGCACGTTCTCCTGTGTTGGAAATCCAGACCGTGCGCATGATACGTCAAAATGAATGAAAAAGCCCGCACGCCGCGGGCTTTTTCAGCGCCTGCGGTTTGCCGTCACTCGATGGCCTTGGTAATGTCTTCGACCACTTTTTTCGCGTCGCCGAATACCATCATGGTTTTGTCCATGTAAAATAGTTCATTGTCCAATCCCGCATAGCCTGCGGCCATCGAGCGTTTATTCACGATCACCGTCTTCGCCTTGTAGGCCTCCAAGATAGGCATACCGGCAATGGGTGATTTGGGGTCGGTCTTTGCCGCCGGGTTGACCACGTCGTTCGCCCCCAGAATGATTGCCACGTCGGTCTGGCCGAATTCTGGGTTGATATCGTCCATTTCGAAAACTTGGTCGTAAGGCACTTCGGCCTCGGCGAGAAGTACGTTCATATGCCCTGGCATCCGTCCAGCGACAGGGTGGATCGCATATTTCACTTGCACGCCGCGCTCGCTGAGTTTTTGCGCCATTTCTTTCACCGCGTGCTGCGCCCGCGCCACTGCCAGGCCGTAACCAGGCACGATGATGACCGATTCGGCATTCGACAGCAAAAACGCGGCATCGTCGGCGCTGCCCGATTTGACCGTGCGCTGCTGCGCCTGCCCGCTGCTCGACGCGCCCTCGGCGCCAAAACCGCCGAGAATGACGCTGACGAACGAGCGGTTCATCGCCTTGCACATGATGTAACTGAGAATCGCCCCCGAAGAACCGACCAGCGATCCGGCGATGATGAGCATATTGTTTTCGAGCGAAAAACCGATTCCTGCCGCTGCCCAGCCGGAATAGCTATTGAGCATCGACACCACTACCGGCATATCCGCGCCGCCGATCGGGATGATGATGAGCACGCCCAATACGAAAGCCAGCGCCATCATGACGATGAACGGCAACCATTGCTGTGTGGCGAAAAACCACAGGCCGCAGGCGATCGCCGCCAGCCCGATCGCCAGGTTCACCCAATGCTGCGCGGCAAACCGCACCGGAGCACCCTGGAACAGGCGGAATTTATAGCGCCCGGACAATTTGCCAAACGCGATCACCGAGCCGCTGAACGTCACCGCGCCGATGATGGTGCCGATGAACAGTTCGACGCGATTACCGTACGGCAGGGGATCGCCTGCGGCTTGCACAATGCCGAAGGCATGCGGTTCGGCCACGGCGGCAACAGCGATGAATACCGCGGCCAGTCCGATCATGCTGTGCATGAAGGCGACGAGCTCGGGCATTTTGGTCATTTCCACCCGATGTGCCATGACCGCGCCGATACCGCCACCGACGACCAGGCCGACGAGCACATACCCCAAGCCGAGTGCACCGGCGTCGCCGCCGATTTTGACGATCAACGCCACTGTGGTCAGTACCGCAATGGCCATCCCCGCCATGCCGAAGACATTACCGCGGCGGCTGGTGGTTGGATGCGACAGTCCTTTGAGCGCCTGGATGAAACAGACGGCTGCCAGCAAATACAGCAGCGTCACCAGATTCATGCTGAGAGTCATGTGTCGAGTCCTCGATGCCACCCCTCATGACCGGCCTATGGCCGGTGCGGGGCAGTAATCTGCGAAGTATTGTTTATTTTTTGTCAACCGATTTTTTCTTGAACATGGCCAGCATGCGCCGTGTCACCAGAAAACCGCCGAATACATTGACCGCGGCCAGCGCCACGGCCAGCGTACCCATGATTTTGCCCAGCGCAGTCACGGTCAGCGCCGCGGCCAGCATGGCGCCGACGATGATGATGGCGGAAATGGCATTGGTTACGGCCATCAGCGGTGTGTGCAGCGCCGGGGTGACGTTCCACACCACGTGATAACCGACGTAAATCGCTAATACAAAAATAGTGAGATTGATCACCAGGGGAGAAATTTCATGCATGATGGAATCCTTGCTCCAAACAGTAAACCACGGCGCTGGCGCGTCGGCAGTCTCAACTGGGTTTGCGCAGCAACTCGCCACCTTGGCACATCAGGCAGGCAGCGACGATATCGTCTTCGCGGTTGACGACGAATTTCTTGTCCTTATCGAAAACCA
>JBFXEK010000076.1:0-6613 GCA_050180155.1 Thiomonas sp.
CGAAACCAATCTGCTGCAGCAAATCCGCACCATCGCCGTGCAATCGGCCAACGGCTCGAACACCGCCTCGGACCGTGCTTCGTTGCAGGGCGTGGTGTCGCAACTGCTGGCACAGGTGCAGACGATTGCGACGCAAACGCAGTTCAACGGCCAGAACATCCTCGACGGCACGTTCTCCGGCCAGCAGTTCCAGGTCGGCGCCAACGCCAACCAGGTGATCAACGTCTCCATCTCCAACTCGCAGGCCAACGCCATCGGCAACTACACCCTGGGCTCCAGCGGCAGCGTGTATTCGGGCGCCAGCGGCATTTCGGTGTCCAACAACGGTTACGGCTCGGCCTACACCATCAGCACGGGCGGGGGCAAGTTCACCTCCGGCACCATTTACGTGTCGGGTTCGGCCGGCGCCAGCGGCATCACCGCGACCGCCGATGAGTCGGCGGCGAACATCGCCGCGTCGTTCAACGCCATTTCGCAAAGCACCGGGGTGACGGCCACGGCCAACACCAGCGTGGCGTTCACCGTGACCACCGGGTCGTTCTCGTTCTCGCTGAGCAACGGCACTTCGGGCAGCCCGACCAACACGGTGAACATTTCCGCCAACGTCACCAGCACCGACCCGACCGGGCTGAGCGGGCTGGTGGCGGCGATCAACAACGCCACGGCGCAAACCGGCGTGACCGCCAGCGTCAACGCCAGCAACCAACTGGTGCTGACGCAAAACCAGGGGCAGAACATCCTCATCTCCGGCTTCGGCGGCAGCGGTACGCTGCAAGACGCCTACGGTGTCGGTACGGCGATTTCCAGCGGCGCTGGCACCGCGCTGGTGCAAGGTTTCGTCCAACTGCAATCGACCCAAGGCTACACCCTCAGCGGCGGCAGCAATATCGGTCTGGGCGACATCAGTTCGCTGACTGCGGTATCGACGGTCGACGTCTCCACCGTGCAAGGCGCCAACCAGGCGATTGCGATCATCGACCAGGCGATCAACACCTTGAACCAGCAGGGCGGTGCGCTCGGCGCGATCCAGAACCGGGTGCAGGCCTCGGTGCAGAACGTGCAGACCACGGCGACCAATCTGCAGGCGGCGCAGTCGGTGGTGCAGGATGCGAACATCGCGCAGGCGACGACGCAGTTGTCCAAGTACCAGATCCTGCAGCAAGCGGGCATCTCCACCCTGGCGCAGGCCAATGCGCTGCAGCAAAGCTACCTCAAGCTGCTGCCGTAAGCGCAGGGTTTGAGCCTCTCCAGGGCTTGCCCCGGGCCGCCGTCAGGCGTCCCGGGGGTTTTGCCGTCTGGGGCGGGGCTGCCATTTTGAGTTTCATCTGCCCGAACGGGAGGCATCATGGACGTTCAAAATGCACTGGGATGGCCGGCTGTGAATGCGGCACAAACCGGGACGCCGCCACCTGCACCACGGCCGCAGACGACCGCCGCAGACGCCACGGCGGTGGCGGCACCAGCCGTGCCGCCGCCAGCGGCTGCCAAGGCCGTTTCCGCCGCAGCACTGGCGCAGGCCGCCGACACCTTGCAAAAGCAGATCAGCCAGAACGCGCCGTCGATCGCGCTGTCCGCCGGCCTCGACCCGGACGGCCAGCACCCTGGCCAGTTGCTCGTCGAACTCAAAGACAAACTGACGCAACAGGTGTTCGTGCGTTATTACATCCCTGCCGAGCAGGTGATGAAGGCCGCGGCGCAGGAGGCCGGCCAGCCCATGCCACCGGGCAGTCTGTTGCAGGAAAAGGCCTGAGCCCGTCGGCCCGCGCCGCCGTGCCCTACAGTTCGGCGCGAACGTGCCGTTGAGTCCAACGGGAGACGTTCGCTTTCGGAGTGCAGCATGTCATCGGTTTCGATTTCAGGATTGGTCAGCGGCATCAACGTGCAGTCGCTGATTTCCACGCTGTCGGCGGCGTACCAGCAGCCCATCACCCTGCTGCAAAACCAGCAGCAAACCTATCAGACGACCTTGTCGGCCTGGGGGCAGGTGCAAAGCGCGCTGTCGAGTCTGCAATCGACGGTGGCGAGCCTGCAAAACGTCACCCAGCTCAACAACCGCACCGTCAGCCTGAGCAATTCCAGCGCGGTGTCTGGCACGGCCAGCGCCAACGCGCCGCTGGGCACGTATTCGCTGAGCAATATCGTGCTGGCACAGGCGCAAAGCGTGTATTCGCAGGATTTCTCTTCCGCGACCAACACCGCAGTGGGCACCGGCACGCTGCAAATCCAAGTGGGTAGCGGCGCGGTGACCAACGTCACCATCGACAACAGCAACAACTCGCTCAACGGCATCGCCGCGGCGATCAACCAGTCCAATAGCGGGGTCAGCGCCGCGGTGATTTATGACGGCACCGGCTATCGCCTGACCTTGACCGGCAACAACACCGGTGCGGCCAACGCCTTCACCGTCAATGTCAGCGGCGCCACGGGGTCGCTCGCCGCACTGAGTTACAGCTCGGGCGCATCGGGCGGAATGACGCAAAGCCAGGCGGCGCAAAACGCCTCGGTGGCGATCAACGGCTTGACCGTCACCAGCGCCACCAACACCGTCAGCGGTGCCATCCCGGGGGTGAGTCTGAATCTGCTGCAGGCCGGCGGCTCGACCACGCTGACCGTGGCCAACGACACCAGCGCGTTCGTCACATCGGTGCAGAATTTCGTCACCGCGTTCAACTCGGCGATGGGCACGCTCAATCAGCTCACCGCGTACAACCCCGGCAGTAGCGGCAGTTCCGGTCAGGCCGGGCCGCTGATCGGCAACGCCGCCATCCAGACCCTGCGCACCCAGCTGCTCAACTTGATCAGCGGCCAGGGCATCGGCACCCAGCCCGGCAGCGCCTATACCTCGCTCGGCGCGGTCGGCGTCAGCCTGGCGCAGGACGGCACGCTGGTGCTCAATTCCGGCCAGCTCGGCCAGGCGCTGCAGAGCAATTACAACGCCGTGGCCGGGCTGTTCGGCCAAGTCGGCACTGCGACCAACGCCAATGTGCAGTTCGTCGGTGCAAGCAGCAACACCCAGCCGGGCACCTACGCGATCAACGTCACCTCCGGCGCGACGCAGGCCGTCCTCACCGCCAGCAACCCGGTGCCCAGCGGCGGGCTGAGCAGCGCGGAAACGCTGGTCATCGGCTCGGGGGCGAGCAGCGTGTCGGTGCAGTTGGCTTCGGGCTCGACCATCGACACCATCGTCGCCACCATCAACGCCACGCTCAGCCAGCAGGGGCTCAACACCATCACCGCGGTGAACGACAACGGCACTTTGCAGTTCGAGTCGTCGGGCTACGGCAGCGCGCAGACCTTCACCGTGGTGTCGACGCAGCCCGCCGGCAGCGGCAGCACCGGGATCGGCACGACCTTGCTCACCGCCACCGGCACCGACGTCGCCGGCTCGATCAACGGCCAGGCCGCCAGCGGCGCGGGGCAGTTGCTCACCGTCACCGGCCCGGGCGCGGCGCTGGGGCTGCAGGTCAATATCGCCGGGCAGAGCACCGGCAGCCTGGGCAGCATCACCGTCAGCCAAGGTATTTACCAGCAGATGAACGCCATCCTCGGCCAAGCGCTCAACACACAGTACGGCTTTGTCGCGGCGGCCACCAGCGGGCTGAACAACACCATCAACAGCATCAACCAGCAGATCACCCAATTGCAAAACAGTGCCGCGGCGCAAACCGCGCTGCTGCAGCAGCAGTTCAACGCCATGCAGACGCAAGTGGCGCAACTGCAGTCTGTGGGCCAGTATCTGTCGGCATTTTTCAGCCCATCGAGCAGTAGTTCCAGCTCGAATTCGAGTTCGACCGGCGGCTGATCGCCGTCGCATCAGCGCCAAACCATCAGGAGAATTGAATGAGTGCAGCAGCTTTTGCCGTGCGCGCTTACCGTCAAGTGGAAAACCAGGGCATCCCTGCAGACAGGCTCTACGTTCTCGGGCTCGACGGCATTCTGGAATACCTGCGTCGGGCCGAGACCGCGCTGCGCGACCCCGAGGGCAAGGACTTGCAGCTCAAGGGGCAGTCGCTCGGCAGGGCGTATCAACTGGTCGAGCATCTGCTGGCGGCGTTGCCCGACTCGCCCGCTGCATCGGCCGATTCGACCGGCCAGGGAGTGGGCGAGCGGTTGCAGCGCATTTACGCCTATTTGCTCGAACGTTTGGCGCAAGCGAATATTTTCGACGATCTGCAGGCCATCGCCGACTGCCGCACCGTGGTCACGGCGCTGCGCGATTCGTGGCGGCAGAGCCTAGAGCAGGCCGCGGGCTGACGGCGCTGCGCGCTGCGCGGCGGCAGGACAGGGCCCGGTTTTTGCATTGGTGGGACAATCGCTGCCTTGCCCGGAGACGCCCGCCATGTCCTCAGCCGATTTTCCCGACTCCCGGTTTTTCGCCAGCCACCCCGAAGCGCTGCACGGCGCGGTGGCCGCGGTGCAGCTCGACGGCGTGTTTCCGCTCGATTTGGTCGATGCTCTGAGCCCGCCGCAGTCGCTCGGCGAAGTCATGGCCGACAACAACACCCTGTTGCGCGCCCTGCTCATGCTCGACGAGCCCCCGGTGTCGCACGAGGCCGAGCACGGCCGCCCCGATCCCATCCAGAACCTCGAACGCCGCGTCGATTTGCTCCTGCTCATGGCCAGCGCTGCACTGCGCGGCCTGGGCAACCTGCCGCCGGAGCGGCCGTGCGCGCTGTCGTCGCACAAACTGCGCTGGGCCAGCGAGGAGGCGTTGGACGTCGGCCGCCGCGTTTGGGCGCGGATTTATTTGCGCCACCGCATCGCCCTGCCGCTGGTTCTGCCCGGAGTGATCACCGAGTTGCATCCCGACCGCGGCCAGTTCTGGCATACCCTCGAACTCCAGGGGGTGGACGCAGCGGTGCAAAACGACCTCGACCGGCTGATTTTCCGTCACCATCGCCGCCAGGTGGCACGCCAGCGCAAGGGCGCGCCGTCGTCGGCGGCGTGAATCCGTTTTTTTCACCGCAAAGCCCATGGCCCGCCCCAAACCGCACGAAGAACACGAAAACCACGAGCGCTGGCTGGTGTCGTACGCCGACTTCATCACCCTGCTGTTCGCGTTTTTTGTCGTGATGTACTCGATTTCCTCGCTCAACGAGGGCAAGTACAAGGTGTTGTCGCAGACCATCATCGCCGCGTTCACCGGCCAGCCGACCACACCCGTTCCCGTGCAAACCGGGCAACCGTTCAACAGCACGCCATCGGCCATCGACCTGCCACCGCTGCCCAAGCCGCAAAAACCCGAAATCATCGAGCCCGGCCGTGGCGGCCCCGGCGCAAGAGAGGTGCAAAAAACCCTGGACGAGGTGGCGAAAAAAATCCAGGAATTGCTCGCCAGCGCCATCCGCAAGGGCGATGTGCGGGTGCGCACCACACCGCTCGGCGTGGTCATCGACATCCACGACACCGTGCTGTTCGCTTCCGGGCAGGCCGATTTGACGCCGCAGGCGCAGGACTTGCTCGACCAGATCGCCGGCGTGCTGCGCGGGGTGACGTACCCCATCCAGGTCAACGGCTTCACCGACGACCGGCCGATCAACACCCCGCAGTTCCACTCCAATTGGGCGCTGTCGGCGGCGCGTGCAGTGTCGGTGGTCGAAATGTTCATCGCGCAGGGCGTCCCCCCCGAACAGCTTGTCGCTGCCGGATATGGTCAATATCATCCGGTGGCGAGCAACGCCACCGCGCAAGGCCGGGCGGCCAACCGCCGTGTCAGCGTCGTGGTCGTCTCGCCCATCGCCAATGCGACCGTGAACGAAACGCCCATCGTCCCCGCGCAAGCCCCCGCCGAGCAACCCGAGGCCGCGGCGGCTCGTGTCACGCCGCCCAGCCACGGAACCCGCTCTTGAACGACGAACTGCAACCCCTGAAAAACCGCCTGCGCTGGCTCAACCGCGGCATCCTGCTCCTTGGCGTGCTCATCCTCATCGGCCTGGCCGCGTGGGCCGTCGTCGGTTTGCGCAAGCCTGCCGTGGGCACGACGACCACGGTGATCGTGCCAACCGTGCGCCCGTCCGCCCTCGCGTCGGCGGCCGCCCGAGCCGCATCCGCGCCGCGGCAGGCGCCGAGTTCGGCGCAAGTGCAAAAAGCCGCGGCTGCCGCCATCGACGCGCTGGCCGCCGCAGGCAGTGCGCCACGCGCGGCGGCGCAACCGACGCCGGCAGCAGCCGGGTCGCATCCGGCTGCCGTCCTCGCCGCGGCACCGGCATCGCCGGCGGCACCCGCGCAGATGCCGGCGCAGCCGCAGGAGACGCAGATGCCGCATGCCGCCAGCCGGCCCGTGCAGCCGCAGCACGAGCACGCTGCCGCGGCGCGCAAGCCGCCGCAACAGCGTGCGGTGCGACTGGCGACGCCAGCTCATCGTGTTGCGGCCGCGCGGCAGCCGGCAGGCGCCGTGGCTGTCTGCCGCAGCGCGGGGTGGTATGTGCAGGTCGGCGCGTTCGGCAAGCCGCAGGGTATCGAACGTCTGGCGCAGCGTTTGCACCGCGCCGGCTACACCGAGGTGTGCCTGGCACCTCGCACCGTGCGCGGTCTGCGGCTGTTTTATGTCGGACCGTTCCGCAGCGCCGCGGCAGCGCGGGCGGCGCGGGCACCGCTGCACACGCTGACCGGC
>JBFXEK010000077.1:0-6601 GCA_050180155.1 Thiomonas sp.
GCCTGCTCTACCAGGGCCGCTGGTTCGACCCGCAGGCGCTTATGCTGCGCGAGACCGCGCAGCGCTGGGTGGCGCGGGCGATCACCGGCGAGGTCACGCTGGAGCTGCGCCGCGGCAACGACTATTCGATTCTCGACACGCAAAGCCCCAACCTCACCTACGCCCCCGAGCGGCTGAGCATGGAAAAGGTCGAAGACGCGCCCTTCACCCCGGCCGACCGCATCGGCCAGCTGACGATGCGCAACCTCGACATCTCCGACACCCGCGCCAAGCTCGGCATCTACGCGCAGACCGGGCTGATCTCTCACGGAGAAGTCTCGGAGCTGTTGCGCATCGACGGCGAGAAGCGGCGATGATCGCCGGATGCAAATAAACAAACAGACGCGATCTGATCGCCATGTTCACGGCTCGAATCGGCCTTTGCGCGCTGCCTGTGGCGCCGCGCGACCGCCTTCGGTAAACTTCGCGCATGTCCGCCCCACGCCGATTCGCCCTGAATCTTGCATCCGCTCCTTCAGCCGATGCGCTTGCGTGCGGCGGTGCCGGCAACATCAAAACCACGACCATCAAGGGCTGACACCAGCTCCGGTTCGTCGTGCGCCCCCGGCCTGACGAGCCGGGGCAAGTCAGGCGTGGATCTGCTGTTTGACTTGAAAGGGTGATTGAAATGAGCAATAAGGCGGTCGTGGGCCTGGTGGGCTGGCGCGGCATGGTCGGGTCGGTGCTGATGCAGCGCATGCGCGAAGAAAACGACTTCGCGCTGTTCGAGCCGGTGTTTTTCAGCACCAGCAACGCCGGCGGCAAGGCGCCAGCGCAGGCGCAAAACGAAACCACGCTGCGCGACGCCTACGACCTGGAGCAGCTGCGTCGCTGCGACATCATCGTCACTGCGCAGGGCGGCGACTACACCACCGCGGTGTTCGACAAGCTGCGCGCCGCAGGATGGAACGGCCACTGGATCGATGCCGCCTCGACGCTGCGCATGCGCGAGGACTGCGTCATCATCCTCGACCCGGTCAACCGCCCGGTGATCGACGCGGCGCTGGCCAAAGGCGGGAGGAACTGGATCGGCGGCAACTGTACGGTGAGCTGCATGCTCATGGGGGTGGGGGCGCTGTACAAGGCCGGGTTGGTCGAATGGATGACCAGCATGACCTACCAGGCGGCTTCGGGTGGCGGCGCGCAGCACATGCGCGAGCTGCTGACCCAGTTCGGCCTGCTCAACGGCGCCGTCAAGCCGCTGCTCGACGACCCGGCCTCGGCCATTCTGGACATCGACCGTGACGTGTTGGCGCAGCAAAAGGCGCTCGACGCGGTGCAGACGCAGCATTTCGGCGTACCGCTGGCAGGCAGCCTGATTCCCTGGATCGACAAAGACCTGGGCAACGGCGTGTCGCGCGAAGAATGGAAGGGCGGGGCGGAAACCAACAAAATCCTCGGCCAGGGCGCCGGTTTCGGCTCACCGGCAGTGCCGGTCGATGGTTTTTGTGTGCGCATCGGCGCGATGCGCTGCCACAGTCAGGCACTGACCTTCAAGCTGAAAAAAGACGTGCCGCTCGACGAAATCGAAGACATGATCGCCGCCGACAACGCCTGGGTGCAGGTCGTGCCCAACACGCGCGAGGCGACGATGCAGCAGCTCACCCCGGTCGCCGTGACCGGTACGCTGCAGATTCCGGTGGGGCGACTGCGCAAACTGGCGATGGGCCCGGAGTATTTGGGCGCGTTCACCGTGGGGGATCAGTTGCTATGGGGCGCAGCCGAGCCACTGCGGCGCATGCTGCGCATACTGCTCGAAACACGCTGAGGGTGCGTGCGGGCCAGCCCGCCGGCGTCGGCCGCGGCGACGGGGAAAATCGCCGGAATGCCACAGTCCACGGCGTCCGGGCAGCGCCTGCCCGCGTCTTAACTTGTCAGCCTAATTTGTTGATGATATGGTGAAATTTGACGCATCTCGGCGCGACTTCCGCAGAGAAATGCGCATATTCGAATTCACCATTCATTGGGGGGCAGCCGACATGCTGCGACTGAACACTCGACGACTGGCTCTGGCCATCGCGCTGGGCGCAACCGCTGGGCAGGCTCATGCCTTCGGCCTGGGCAGCATCAAGGTGCAATCCGCGCTGGGGCAACCGCTACACGCCGAAATCGACATCACACAATTGAGTGCGGACGAAGCGTCCTCGCTCAAGGTCGGCGTGGCTCCGCCGGATGCGTTCCAGGCGGCCAAGCTGCACTACAGCAGCGCGTTGTCGGGAGTGCAGGTCAAGCTCGAACGCAGCCCCGACGGCCGCGCCTACCTGCGCGTGACCTCCTCCAGCCCGATCAACGAGCCATTCCTCGATTTGCTCATCCGCGCGCAATGGGCCAGCGGGCAACTCAGCCGTGATTACACCCTGCTGCTCGATCCGCCGGGTTTCCACGGCGCGCCCAGCGCCGCGCAGGTGCCAGTGCAGACCGCGGCGCCGCAGGCCAGCGCCCCAGCGGAGGTTGCCGCACCGGCGATGCCAGCTGCACCGGCGCTGCAACCCCCCGCGCGCGGCGCCGCGCCGCGCAAGCCCGCCGCCGTGGCGGCGCAGGGCACGTATGTGGTCAAGCGCGGCGACACGTTGAGCAAAATCGCCGCCGCCACCGGCATCGAGGCCGTGTCACTCGATCAGATGCTCACCGCCATCTACCGCGCCAACCAGTCGGCGTTCATCGACGGCAATATCAACCTGCTCAAGGCCGGCGCCGTGCTGCACTTGCCCAGCGCCGAGCAGGCGCAGGCCATTGCGCCGACCGAAGCCCGCCGCTTCGTCATCACCCAGAGCGAGAGTTTCAACGCCTATCGCCGGCGTCTGGCACAGATGAGCGAGCAGGCCAAGCCGCAGGCCGCGACGCCGCAGCGCGAAGCCAGCGGCAAGGTGCAGGCACAGGTGCAAGAGCCCGCCGCCACCGAGGCGCAGGCGGAGAACAAACTCAAGCTGAGCAAGGCCGAGGTCGCCGCGAAAAAGGGAGAGCAGACGGCGCAGCAGATCGCCGAGCAAAAGGAGATCGAGCTGGACAAACAAAAAATTAAACAACTGCAAAAGAACGTCGAAGAGCTCGCCGCGCTGTCCAAACAGGCGCAGACCGTGGCCGCGGCCAAGCCGCAGGCAGCAACGCCGGCGGCCGCGGCGAGCACATCTGGCGCGGCTACGTTGCCGGTGGCCAGTCCGCTGCCGGCTTCTGCGGCCAAGGCGGCTTCTGCACCGGGGTCTGCGGCAAGCCCTGCTTCTGCGGCGAAGCCAGCGTCTGCGCCGCGTGCGGCTTCGTCACCCGCGCCGGCCGTCAAACCCGCGGTGTCCAAGCCCAAGCCGGTCCGACCTGCCCCGGTCGAGCAAGAGAGCTTTTTCAGCAGTCTGCTGTCCAACCCGTTGCTGCTGCCCGCCGGTGGCGGCCTGGTGATTTTGCTGCTCGTACTGGCCTGGCTGGCGCAGCGAAAAAAGGCGGCCAAATCGCAGCGCGACGTGTCGGTGTTCGACAGCCGCATGAGCGTGGCCGATAGCTTTTTTGGCGGCACTGGCGGCGAGCGCGTGGATACGCGCAACGGCACGATGAGTTCGGCGTTTTCGTCGAGCCAGCTCGACACCAACGACGTCGATCCGGTGGCCGAGGCCGATGTGTATCTGGCCTATGGCCGGGATTTGCAGGCCGAGGAGATTCTGAAAGAAGCGGTCAAGGCCAATCCCGACCGCCTCGCCGCGCGGCTCAAGCTGCTCGAAATCTACGCCAAACGCAAGGACTCGCGCTCGTTCGAGGTCGGCGCCGCCGAGCTGTTCGCGCTGACGCAAGGCGTGGGCGAAGACTGGAAGCGCGCGCAGGATCTGGGACGCAGCCTCGACCCGGTCAACCCGCTTTACCACAACACGGTGCCGCCGAGCACGCTTGGCAGCCCGCCGACCATGCCGCAGACCGAGTTCCCCGCGGCGACGCCGACCGCGCTGGCCGCGCTCACGCCGCAAACCCTGCCCAGCACAGAGATGCTCGCGGCGCTGGATACCGCGGCGGCGGCCAAGCAGTCGCTGCCCGAGCACCTCGACCTCGACCTCAGTCTGCCGGTGGGCGAGCCGGCGGCGGCAACGTCCGCTGCGCCGCAGGCGCCCGTTTCACCGCAGGCGCCCGTTTCACCGCAGGCGCCCGTTTCACCGCAGGCGCCCGCTGCTGCCGAAGTGCCGCAGACCGCGGCGCCGGCTGCCGCCAGCCCAACCGCGCCAGCCGCGGGCAAACCGGCGGAAGAGGACTTTTTGCTCTCCGGCGGCCTGGATTTCCATGTGCCGACCGATTTTGCCGTGCCGTCGCCGACATTGGCGGCGGCAGAGCCCGCCAAGCCCGCCGCGGCGCCGGACGATCACACCATGGATTTCGACCTCAGCGGCATTTCTCTGCAGGAACCCGAGGCGCCGCCCAAGCCCGCAGCGCTGGAGTCGGCCGCGGCGCAGGAGGCTGCACACGATGACCTGCCCAAGCTCGAACCGCAGTTCGACGAATCGCAGCCCGCTCTCGATCTACGGCTGGAGCTCGCGGCGGAAAGCATGGCCATCGGCGACACCGAATCGGCGCGCAACCTGCTCGGCGAAGTCATCGCCGAAGGCGATCCGCAGCTGAAAAAGCGCGCGCAGGACATGCTGGACAAGCTTGGGCGCTGAACGTTCCGGGCCGCAGCCCAGACACCGCGTGGTGCTGGGGCTGAGTTATCTCGGCAGCACGGCCTGCGGCTGGCAAAGCCAGCCCGGCGGTTGCGGCGTGCAGGATCGGCTGGAGCGTGCGTTGCAGCAGTTTCTCGGCCTGCCGGTGCGCACCGTCTGCGCCGGGCGTACCGATGCCGGGGTGCACGCCCTCGGTCAGGTCGTGCATTTCGACAGCCCGCTGCAGCGCGAGGAGTTCTCCTGGGTGCGCGGCGTCAACGCCTTTTTGCCGCGCGACATAGCGGTGCAATGGGCGCGCAACGGTGTGTCGCCATGCTTCGATGCGCGGCGCAGCGCGTTTCAGCGGCGCTACCGTTACGTGTTGCGCAACCATCCGGTGCGCCCGTCGCTGGACGCCGGGCGCGTGGGCTGGACGCATCGGCCGCTCGATCTCGACCGTCTGCGCGCCGCAGCGCAGTGTCTGCTCGGTACCCACGATTTCAGCGCCTTTCGCTCCAGCGAGTGTCAGGCGCGCAGTCCGGTCAAAACCCTGCACGCCGTGGATATCCAACGCTTGGGCGATTACGTCATTTTCGATTTGCGCGCCAATGCGTTTTTGCATCACATGGTGCGCAATCTGGTCGGCAGCCTGCTGGCGGTGGGCAACGGATCCAAGCCGGTCGAATGGCTGGCCGACGTGCTGCACCGCCGGGACCGCAACCTTGTGGCCCCGACCTTCATGCCCGATGGGTTGTATTTCGTCGGCCCGGATTACCCGGCAGAATTCGGCTTGCCAGCGGCGCCGCCCCTGCCTGCGCCGTTGTTTTGAGTCCGACCTTCGAACCATGACTGCCCGGCCAGTAAACCCGCACCGCACCCGTATCAAAATCTGCGGCATCACCCGCGTCGAAGACGCACTGGCCGCGGCGCACGCCGGGGCCGATGCCATCGGCCTGGTGTTTTACCCGCCCAGTGCGCGCCACGTCAGCGTGGAACAGGCGCGGCAAATCGCGCGCAGCCTGCCGCCGTTCGTTTCGGTCGTCGCGCTGTTCGTCAACGCCACCCCCGCGCTGGTCGAGGACGTGATCGCGCAAGTGCGCCCGGCGCTGCTGCAGTTTCACGGTGACGAAACTCCCGACGACTGTACCCGCTACAGCCATCCGTACATTCGCGCCGCGCGCATGCGCGAGGGGCTGGATTTGCTAGACTTTGCCGATCGGTTTTCCACTGCGCAGGCCCTCGTTCTGGATGCTTTCGTGCCCGGATACGGCGGCGGCGGCGAGGTCTTCGATTGGTCACGCATTCCCGCAAACGTCGCGCTTCCCCTCGTTTTGTCTGGTGGGTTGCATGCTGCAAATGTGACGCCTGCCATCCGGCGGGTGCACCCTTGGGGCGTTGACGTCAGTTCCGGCGTCGAAGCGTCCAAAGGGATCAAGAGCGCGCAGCGCATCCACGACTTCGTTGCCGCGGTGCGCGCAGCAGACCACTAAGCCGTGGCGGCCCCGTCCGCCAGGCAGACCGCGAGACCCACCATGTTCGATTACGCCTACCCCGATGCCAGCGGCCATTTCGGCCCGTACGGCGGCAGCTTCATCGCCGAGACCCTGAGCCACGCCCTGGAAGAACTCCAGGCCGCCTACGACCACTACAAAAACGACCCGGAATTCCTCGACGAATTCCGCTACGAACTCAAACACTTCGTCGGCCGCCCCAGCCCGATCTACCACGCCGCGCGGCTGAGCGACAAGCTCGGCGGCGCGCGCATCTACCTCAAGCGCGAAGACCTCAACCACACCGGCGCGCACAAAATCAACAACACCATCGGCCAGGCCATGCTCGCCCGGCGCATGGGCAAGCCGCGGGTGATCGCCGAAACCGGCGCCGGGCAGCATGGCGTGGCCACCGCCACCATCGCCGCGCGCTACGGCATGGAGTGCGTGGTGTACATGGGC
>JBFXEK010000078.1:0-6563 GCA_050180155.1 Thiomonas sp.
CTGCTTGATCTGCAGCCGCACCCGCGGCTGGCTGCGCGAGGGAGAAGAAGGGAAAGTGCTGTTCTCGTCCATGACCGATAGCGTAGCGCGTCTGCGCGGCAAGGAATTGGCGCTGGTCTACTGCAATGTGTGTAAAGCACCCAGCCCGGACGGCACCGCGGTCAGCACCTGCACCACGTCCAGGCCGTAGCGGTCCCCCATGCCGAGCTCGACCTGCAGCGGCAGGCCGTCGCTCTGCCGTAGCCAGATGCGCAGCGTGGCGCTGCTTTGGTCGCTTTGCGCATCGAGCAATGTGCAAGCCACGTGTTCACCCTGCCATGGCAGCAGCACACGCTGTGGCACGACGTGCGCCGTCTGCACTTTGTCGTTGATCAATAGCGGGACGGTGAAAGGTTCGACCGGCAGCGGTCGCTGCAAATAGCCCCAGGCCAGAGTCAACGGATCGGTCAGCCCGGCAGGCGCAGGCTGGCTGGGCGGCAGCGGCGCCGAAGCTTGCCGCTCGCCGGTCTGCACCACCATGCGGCCGCGGGTGAGGTGCACCCACGTCGTCGGGTCGTCGCCCTTGCGGTTGCTGGCTTGCAGCAACTCAGGTTGGCCGTTGCGCACCTCGCCGCCGGCCGTGCGTACCCAGTGCAGCCGGCGCAGCAACACCGCCAGCGCGCCGCGCGGCGTGAGCGTGCTGTCGATGCGGTAGTCCCCGGTGCCATTGGCGGGCCAGGTCACCGTGTCCTGCGCCGTGGCCACGCCTTGCGCCCCGCCCAGCCCGCCGAGCAGCACCAGCAACTGCGCGCCGCGATCGTCGCTGCCCTTGCCATCGGCCTGTAAGTGCACGCTCCACTGCGCCTGCAGCGTCACCACCGCCGGCGGCTGCGCCGACACGGCGCGCGGCAAACCCAGCACCGCCACGGCGACACCGGCGCCAATGCGGCGCAACGCCTGCCGCCGCGTGGCGCTAGGAAAGCGGCTTGCCGCCCTGGAAAACAAACTGGATTTCATAGTGATGCAACGGTTCGCGGCGCCGGGCGCCGACAGCAGCGGCAAAGGCTGATATATCTATCTTTTATGTTGATTTTATAAAATTCATTCGTTTTACTTATTTTTGGCTGCTGCCTAGCATACGGCATCTGTTCGTCAAACCTGTGATCGATTGCCATGTCGTCGTGGAAACCACTCAGCCATTTGCCCGCACCAGTCGAACTAGTGCGCCAGTTCACGCCCAATTGGTTCACCGTCAATATGGGCACCGGAATCACGTTCTTGCTGTTGGCGCAGTTCCCCGCGCGCATCGACGGTCTGCACCGCCTGGCGCACGGCCTGTTCCTCGCCGATGCGGTGATTTTCGTGCTGTTTGCCGCCTTGTTCGCGGCGCGTTGGCTGTTTTTCACCCGACACGCGCTGCCGCTGCTGAACCATCCGGTGCAATCGATGTTTCTCGGTGCGCTACCGATGGCGCTGATCCCGTTGGTCAACGGCTTGGTGCTGTTCTACCCCACAGACCCGCAGGCGGCGCAAGCGGCGGTGCAATTGTGGTGGCTCGACGTCGGTCTGTCGCTGCTGACCGGCTGGCTGGTGCCGTGGTACCAGTTCACCACCCAGGATCACTCGCTGGACCGCATGACCGGGGTGTGGCTGCTGCCGGTGGTGCCTGCCGAGGTCGCGGCATCGAGCGCGGGGTTCCTCGCGCAGCACCTGCCTGCGGCGCAGGCGCAAACGCTGGTGGTCGCCGGCTACGCGCTGTGGGGCATGTCGGTACCGATCGCACTGGGCATCCTCGCCGTGCTCTACCTGCGCCTGGCGCTGCACAAGCTGCCGCCGAAGGAGCTGGGCGTGTCCACCTGGCTGAGCCTGGGGCCGATCGGCACCGGCGCGTTTGCCCTGCTCACTTTGGGTGCAGCGGCGCCGCAGGCGTTCGCCTCGACGGCCATGGCGCCGGTGGCGACAGTGGCCGCACCGCTGGGCGTGACCGGCGCGCTGGTGCTGTGGGGGCTGGGGCTGTGGTGGCTGGTGACTGCCGTGGCGTTGACGGCCATTCAGCTGCGGCGCGGGCTGCCGTTCAACCTTGGCTGGTGGGGATTCACCTTCCCGCTGGGGGTTTACGCCGCGGCCACGCTGACGCTGGGGGTGCGCACCGGGATGCCGTTTTTCACCGCATTCGCCGCCATGCTCATCGTTGCGCTCAGCGGCGCCTGGCTGGTGGTGGCGGTGCGCAGCGCGCATGGCTTGTGGCACGGCCACCTGGTGCACGCGCCGTGCCTGAGCTGCAAACCGGCGCTGGCGGCGAAATCGGAATGACGCTCAGTCGAGCAGATCGAAACCAAGCTGCTCGACCTGGATGAATTCACGGGTGAAGGCGGCGACCGCGCGGTAAAACCGCGCTTGGCGGTCGCCGTCGATGGCGTCGCACATCGCCGCCGCCCACGGCTGGATGTGGCGCTCAAACATGTCGCGCTGGCGCGCCAGCGTGCACACCGCGGGATCGTTTCCGGCGATGAGGTAGCGCATGGTCTCGGCGAGCATGGCGAAGTGGTCTTCGCTTTCGCCCAGGTCGATCCGCCGGCTCAGGCCGATGCGCTGCAAATCGCCACGCAGCGCAGCCAGCGGTTTGTCGTGCAGCGCCCCGGCGAGGTAGAACGAGCCGTACACATACACCGCCGGGCGCCCTGGGCCGCCGAACAACGCCTCGAACTCGTCACGCACATCGTCGGCACCAGCCGCCGCCGCTGCTTGACGCAAGCGGTTCGACGCCGCAGACAGCGCGGCCGACGGCGCTGCCTCGTGCGGCGGCAGCGCAGCCAGCAGCCGCAGCGTGGCCGCATCGGGCGCAGCGATGAAGAGCAACGCCAGCAAGCCCCACAGCTCGGCGCGGGCGGCGTCTTCGTCGCTGCCGGGGGCGGACAGGGTCAAAACACGGGGGGTTGGCGCGATGGCGGACATGGCATGCGGCACGGTCAGGGAAGGTCGTGGACGGTCATATCGGCCTGCGAGTGCAAGTCGATCACCCGGCAATCACTACACATTTTCAGCCGCTGCGCCGCCGCGCCGGCGAACGCCGGGTGCGCGGACAAACGTGCAACCATCAGCTCGACCGCCTGCACCGTGCCAAACGGCTTGCCGCAGCGCACGCAACGCCACGGCGGCGCGGCGTTGAGCACCTGCGGCGTGTTGCGCTGCGGCCCCCACTGCAGCCGCGGCTGCAGGGTGATGGCCTGCTCGGGGCAGGTTTTGGCGCACAGGCCGCACTGCACGCAGTTCTGCTCGATGAAGCGCAGTTGCGGCGCCTGCGGGTTGTCGGCCAGCGCGCCGCTGGGGCAGGCGCCGACGCAGCTCAGGCATAGGGTGCAGCGCTGGGTGTCGACGACGATGCGCCCCAGCGGCGAGCCGGCGCCGCGTGGCAGGTCGATGGCGCGCTCGCCGCGCGCCACGTCTTGCGCCGGGGCGTGGCGCAGAAGGTGGTCGAGCGCCAGGTCGAGAGTCGCGCGCTTTTGCGCGAGCGCGGCGAATCCCGCCGGCTGCGCGCACACCGGCCCGTCCGCGGCAGGAACGTTGAGCCGCGCGTCGAGCTCGCGGGGGTCGGCGGTTTGCACCAGCCGCAGCCGCGCGCCGGTATACCCCATGCCGTGCAGCAGCGCCTCGGCCAACCGCAGCTGCATTTGCAGCGCTTGGGCGTAGGCCGGCGCCTCGGAACCGTCGGACAGTACGACGATGTCCGCCGCCCCCCAGGCCACCGCAGCCAGCCACAGCTCGATGCCGACCGAAGCGATGTGCCACAGCGGCACCGGGATGAGGCGTGCGGGCAGCCCGCGCACCGTGGCATCGGCTGCGGCCAGGCGCCCGAGCTGGCCGACGAGCTCGTCGCCGCGCTCCTGGCTGTGCAGCAGCAGCGCCGGCCGCCGCAACCCGGCGCGCTGCGCGGTGAGCAGCAGTGTGCGCAGCCGCGCGCCCATGTCGGCGGCGCGCGGGTAGGCGTAGGTCAGCGCGCCCGACGGGCAGACCGTGGTGCAGGCGCCGCAGCCGACGCACAGGTGCGGATCGACCTCGATCTGCTCGGCGTGCGGCTTGCCGCGCAGCGAAAGGGGCAGCAGATTGTCCGCCTCGGCGACCGGCGGCGTCTGGTCGGCGCGCAACCGGGCGCGGCTGTGGATGGCCTGCGCCGAGCAGATATCGATGCAGGCGTGGCAGCCGAGCAGGGCGTTGCGGCTGTGTGCACAGAGTTTGGCGTCGTAGTGGAAAAACCGCGGCTTTTCGAAATCCCCCTTGCGGTCGCGCAGCTCGGCCACCGCGCGCACCAGCGCCAGCGGGTCGGCGCCGGGGGCGGCGTAGCCTTGCGGCGGCTGGTGCAGGGTGAGGGCCGGCTGCGGCTGCAGGTCGAGCACCAGGTCGGCGTGCAGGGTGTGCACCTGCGGCGTGCGGTCGAAGTCGATCGCGCCGACGGCGCCGCACGCCTGCACGCAGTCGCGGTGCGCGCAGCAACGGTCGAGGTCGATCTGGTAATCCAGGCCGATCGCGCCCTCCGGGCAGGCGGCCAGACAAGCGTTGCAGCGGGTACACACGTCCAGGTCGATGGGGTTGCGCGATTCGACGTCCACCTCGAACGCGCCCAGCCAGCCGCGCACCTGCCGCACCCGGCCGGCGTACACCGGCTGCTCGTGCTGCAACGGCAGCGCATCGGCGCCGCGGCGGCCTGCTGGGCTTGCAGTGTGCACCAGGGTGAGTTCCAGGCTGTCGGCAAGCAGCCCGCGCGCCAAGTCGAGCGACGCGGCGTCGCCCAGCACGATGCAGCGCCCCGCGCTGTGGTACTGCGCGGTGGGCACCGGCTCGGGCTCGGGCAGCGCGGCAGCCGCGAGCAGCGCTGCCATTTTCGGCCCCGCTGCCCTGCCCTCACGGCTCCAGCCGGCGGTTTCGCGGATGTTGACGAAACGGATCGGCCGCACGTCGGCTGCCGGCACCCCTTCGGTTCGCGCCGCCACCGCGGCCAGCAGCGTGGCCTCCTGCGTGCACGCCACCAGCAGCGGCTCGTCGCTTTGCGCCGCGCGCTGGAACGCGCCGATGTCACGGCGGCAGAGCTGGGTATGACGCTGCACCGTCTGCCCCGTCGCTGAGGCAAGCAGATCGGGATCGAGCGTTTGGGTGCGGTTGCAATCGCAGACCAGGGTTTTCATACGTCGGCGGCGGCTGAAGTCGCGTGCGGGTTAGGGCCAGCCGCCGTGTCCGCAGCGCGGGCGGTGTCGCCCGGTGGCGGCTCAGGAACGGCCAGTTCGCGCGGCGCATCGGGCTGCGGCGCGGCGGCCAACTGCGGGCTGGCGGGGATGGAGGCGGATGCGGCATCGCCCAGGCGCTGACCGACTTGATGCAACGGCTTCAGCCGCGCCAGCAGCCCTGGCGGCACCGCGCTGGGCGCGTTGTAATCGTCGATATACACGTCCAGCCCGTCCATGACGTTGAACTGCGGATCGGCAAACAGCTTGCGCAGCGCGGCGCGGCGCACGCTCTCGTCCACCCCGCGGGCGACGAAGCGCGTGAGGTCGGCGGTGTAGTCGAGCGCGGCGAGCTCGTCCAGGGTCGGCGGCGGCGGGACTTCTGTGGCCGTCACCGCAGACGCCGCCGGCTCGGCCGGCGGGGATGGCAGCGGCTGTTCCGTCGCCGGCGGTGGTGCCGGCTGGCCGGTGCGCGACTGCAGTTTGCGCTGCGACCAGCGGGCGAGAAAGCCGCTGCCTTCGGGCGGGGGTGTGGACGTCATGGGCAGCAGGTCGGTGGCGCGGCGCCGTCGCGCTCGGCGGGAGAGAGGAAACTCTGCGGCCGTCGGCGCTTGCGCGGCTCGGGGCGGTAGTGCGCGGCGGCGAACTCGGCCAACCAATTGGCCACCGCGGCCGGTAGCGGCGCGATTTCCACCGTCTCCCCGGCGTCCATCCAGCGCGCGGCCTCGCTGTACGACAGGGTGACGGCCTGCACCGCGGGCAGGCCACGGGCATCGACGCGCGGGTCGTCGCACTCGCCGTCTGCTGCAGGCGTCCACCAGACGAACCAGCTCGGCTGCGGCGAGGTGAGGTTGAGGTGATAGCCCTCGGCTTCGTCGCGGAACAGTTGCACGGCGCAACCGCCGTATAGCCATTGCGAACTCGCGCTTTGCCAGCTCAGGCAGCGCGGCGCGCCGGCTGCAGCAGTAGGCGCCGCCTCGGCCGGCAGCACGTCGCGCAGGCTCCAGCGCCAGCGCTGCCAGCGGTTGGCGAGCCGGTCGCGCTGCATCAGCACGGCCAGCGGCAGTTCGGCAGCGGCCAGGGTGTTCATGCCGTCACGGGCTGCAGCGGCTCGGCGACGAAACGCTGCGGCGCGGTGTAGTGCAGGAAATGCCGGTTGCTGCAGCGCGCGAACAGCGCCATGCCCAGCCGCTCGGCGATGTCGAACCCCATTTGCGTCACCCCCGAGCGCGACACCAGGATGGCCACGCCCATCAACGCGCATTTGATGACCATTTCCGACGTCAGCCGCCCGGTGGTGTAGAACACCTTGCCGGCGCCATCGATACCGTGCAGCCACATCCAGCCGGAAATGGCATCGACCGCGTT
>JBFXEK010000079.1:0-6521 GCA_050180155.1 Thiomonas sp.
GACCCATCGCCCCGCCCCGGCGGGGCGTTTTTTCTCCCACTCTCCGCGAAGGTGCAGTGTGATCGACACAGACCAGTACCTGGTTCGGCAAGAACCGGTTTACCAGCCGCAGGGGCGTGAAGTCGCCCTGTTCGAAGCGGCCTACCGCAAACGCCTGCCCGTGATGGTCAAAGGACCGACGGGGTGCGGCAAGTCGCGCTTCGTCGAATACATGGCCTGGAAGCTCGGCAAGCCGCTCATCACCGTGGCGTGCAACGAGGACATGACTGCGGCCGATCTGGTCGGCCGCTACCTGCTCGACGCCAACGGCACGCGCTGGCTCGACGGCCCGCTGACCACCGCAGCGCGCATCGGCGCCATCTGCTATCTGGACGAAGTGGTCGAAGCGCGGCAGGACACCACCGTGGTCATCCATCCCCTGACCGACCATCGCCGCGTGCTGCCGCTGGACAAAAAAGGCGAGCAAGTGCAGGCGCATGCCGATTTTCAGCTGGTCATTTCGTACAACCCGGGCTATCAAAGCGTGATGAAAGACCTCAAGCCCTCGACCAAGCAGCGTTTTGCCGCGTTCGATTTCGACTACCCCGATCCGGAGCTGGAAGCCGCCATTTTGGCGCGAGAAACCGGCGTGGCCGCAGACATCGCAGCGCAACTGGTGAAGATCGGCGCCGTGGCGCGGCGGCTCAAGGGTCACGGCCTCGACGAGGGCATTTCCACACGCTTGCTGGTCTACGCCGCGTCGCTGATCCAGGACGGGGTGGCGCCGCGCGACGCCTGCGGCATGGCGCTGGTGGCCCCGATCACCGACGACGCCGACATCCGTTCCACCCTCGACCATGCGATCGCGACCACATTCGCCTGATCGCCGTGCAAACCACCCTACCCCTTGACGATCGGCAGGCGCTGCTGCAAGCGGCCTGGAAACGGCTAGACACCCGCTTCCCGCAGGTCGAAGCGGTGTTCGCCGATTTGCTCGACGCCGCCCGCGAGGCGCTGACGCCGCAGGGGCTGGCCGCATACCTCGACGCCGCCAGGCAGATCGGCAAACTCGGCCGCGGTGCCGAGCCGTTGCTGGTGTTCCTGGAAGAATGGCCCGAGGTGGCCAAAGCCGCGGGCGAGACGGCGCTGGATGCGGTGATGGACTGCATCGACCGGATGCAAAAATCGCCCAACGGCCGCGCCATCACCGACTGCCTGCAAACCCTGGCGCCGGTGGCGCGCCGGTTGCCATCGCCCGCGCTGCTGCACGACTATCTGGCCATCGCGCTGGATTTGATGACGCGGACCACCGGTTCGATCCACGGCCGCCACGCCACCCTGCCCAGCCCCGGACTGCCCGATTTTTTTACTCGAGCGCCGATGCTGCTGGACCAGCTCAGTCTGGGCGGGTTGGCCAACTGGGTGGACTACGGCGTGCGCAACTACGCCAACCATCCCGAGCGGCAAAAAGACTATTTCAGCGTGCAGTCGGCCGACAGCCGTGCCGTGCTGCAGCGTGAGCGGCACGGCACGCTGTTCGCCGACAACGAACGGCGTCTGGGCTTGTATTTGCGCGGGGTGTGGCAGGACGATGCACCGCTCATCGCCTATTCCACCGCCTTCGACCAGATGCGCAAACCCGTGCCCTACTTCGACCGGCTCGGTTTTCGTCTGCCCGACGTGTACGACGACGCCGCAGGCGTCACCGGGTTGGACCGCTACCGCGTCGCGCTGGCGCACATGGCCGGGCATCGTCGCTGGAGCCAGCCGCTCGTGGCCGACAACTGGAGCCCGTTTCAGCGCCTGGCGGTCGAATGTCTGGAAGACTGCCGCGTCGACACTTTGCTCATCCGCGACTACCCGGGGCTGCGCGCCGTGCTGCTGGCGCTGCATCCGCGACCAGCCGAGGATGGCTGCGATGCGCAAACCACCTCCTGTCTGCGCCACCGTCTGGCCATGCTGTCACGCGCCCTGCTCGACCCGCAGCACGGCTACACCAATGCCACCCTCAACGCCTTCGCCGCGCGCTTCCACGCCCTGCTGGCGCACGGCCCGGCGTCCACCCGCGAGATCGCCGCGCTGGCGTTGGAATTCGTCACCCGCACGCGCCAGCCCAGCGACCAGTTTGCCCAGGTGCATTTCGCCGACACCGTCGTGGACTACCGCGACGACAACCGCCATCTGTGGACCTTCATCGAATCGGGCGACGAAGAGGACACGCTTGAACAACAGTCCAAGCCGCAGCAAACACACGACACGCCGACGCTGCCGCCGCGGCATTACCCGGAGTGGGACGCGCGCAGCCAGAGCTACCGCCCCGACTGGGTCAGCGTCTACGACACGCTGCATCCCAGCGGCGATCCCGCGGTGATCGACCGGCTGCTGAGCAAACATGCCACGCTGGCCAGGCGGCTCAAACGCCTGTTCGATCTGCTCAAGCCACAGGACCGCGAACGGATCCGCTACCAGGAAGACGGCAGCGAACTCGATCTGGACGTGGCGCTGCGCGCGCTGATCGATTTCAAAAGCGGCGCCGCCCCCGATCCGCGCATCAACCTGCGCCACCGCACCAACGGCCGCGACATCGCCGTGCTGCTGTTACTGGACTTGTCGCAGTCGCTCAACGACCCCGTCGCCGCCAGCGGGCAGAGCATACTGCAGCTCAGCCAGGAGGCCGTCTGCCTGCTCGCCTGGGCGATCGATACGTTGGGAGACGCGTTTGCCATCGCCGGGTTTCATTCCAACACCCGGCACGAAGTGCGCTACCTGCACATCAAAGGCTACGGCGAGCGCTGGGACGAGCCGGTCAAGGCGCGACTGGCCGGCATGCAGGCACGCTGGTCTACCCGCATGGGCGCGGCGCTGCGCCACGGCGCGCATTTTCTCGGTGCGCGCAAAGCGGACAAAAAACTGCTGCTCGTGCTCACCGATGGCATGCCCTCTGACATCGATGTGGCCGACTCCAGCCTGCTCGTTGCCGACGCCAGGCAGGCGGTACGGGAGATCGAGCAGCAAGGCATCTTTCCTTACTGCATCAGCCTGGACCCGCAGGCCGATGCCTACGTCGGCGACATTTTCGGCCGGCAATTCACCGTCGTCGACCACATCGAACGCCTGCCCGAGCGTCTGCCGCAGATGTTCATCGCGCTGACGAAGTGACGCTGCCGGAAGAAGCGGCAGCGGCAGGCGCCGACGTGCTGCCGCGCTGCAGCGCGGGCCGGTCGACATGCGCGGCAAGCAGATCCTGCCCCTGCCGCAAAATGAATTCACGCAGACTCTGGGCTGCCGGCGAGAGCGGGCGCATCGGCGTTCTGAGTAAAAACCACTGCCCGGTCAGCGGCGTGCCCTCGACCTCCAAAACGCACAGCTGCCCGGTGCGCCGCTCCAGCCCCACCGTGTGCAAATTGAGGAATCCCACCCCCAGCCCGGCGAGTGCCGCTTGCTTGATCACCTCGTTGCTCGGCACCTCGCTGACTTGTGCCAGATCCAGACGGCAGCTGCGTTGCAACTCGTCGAACGCGGCACGCGACGCCGCTCCCGGTTCGCGCACCAGAAAATGCAACTGCGGCAAGATTTCACGCGGGACGGCAGGCAACGCGGCCAGCGCATGCGCAGCAGCGACGACGAAGCCCATCGGGTACTGGGCAAACGCCTCGGCGTGTGCGGCAAGCGGGCGCGGCGGCCGCGACATCACCGCCAGATCCAGTTCACCGGTCTGCAACTTGTGCTGCAGCTCCTCGCCGCGCGATTCGACGAGATGCACCTGCAACTGCGGATGCAGGGCATGGAAGCGGCCGAGAAACAACGGCACGATGTATTTGGCCGTCGGTACCATCCCCACCGCGAGCTGGCCGGCCTCGGCGTTGCGGAACTGGCTGATCGCACCCTTGGCCTCTTTCAGCATGGAAAAAATTTTTTGCGTGTAGCCCAGCAGGAATTCTCCGGTGACCGTCAGGCTCAACGATTTGCCATGCCCATGCCGCTCGAACAGCGGCATCCCGATCTGCGCTTCGAGTTCGCGGATCTGGATCGACACGGCCGGCGCAGTGAGGTCGAGCTCGCGCGCCGCTTTGCCGAAATGCAAATGACGCGCCGCGGCCTGAAACGCGCGCAACTGTCGCAGGGTCACGTTTTTCAACAAGGCCTGCGCGCGATCCGACTGAGACTCCACCAACTCCTCCCGTTTCGACCCAAGCCTTCATCCCACCGCTTCCATGGTGTTATACGCGGCGCGCAGCAGACCATCAAGGCCAGCGGCCCGCCCGGCTCCGCACGGCTTGCCGGGCGTCAATCGCGTGCATTGCCCGCGGCGACGCGCTCGCCGGCGTCGCCTTGCGGGCGGTAACACGACTGGGCAAAGCGCTGGCGCAGCGCGAGCAAATGCTGGATCAGGCTGCGCGAGCGCTGGGCGAAATCGCCGTACTCGACAGACTGCAGCGCGCTCTCCGGCGCGCCGGTCTGCACCAAGGTGACGACGACCGCCGCCTTGTGGTGAAAATCGGCATGTTCCTGCTCGATGAGCGCCAGTTGCGCGGCGCATTCGGCTGTCGGCGGCGTCTGCCGCTCAAGCCACCGCCCCAGGCTGCAGGCGTCCGTGCGGCAAACCTGCTCGGGATCGAGCGGGTCGTGCCGATCGCCGTGGCCATAACGGCGCAGCCGCGCGGTCCATTGCAAATGGTCGTCGATCGCTGCTTCGAAGTCCAACCCGGCGATTTCCCGGCTGCCGGCTTGGGCTGCAGCAGCGGTTTGCGGCGTGGCCGCCGACACCGCCGGCGGCTGCTGCGCCTTGGCTCCCATGCCGCGCTCAGCGCTGCCAGGTGGAGTGCGGCGCCAGCCGGGCAATCGCCGTAACAAGTCGCGCAACCGCCGCGCCCAGCGCTGCGTTGGCAGATCGCGCCCCTGTTCCATCGCAACCCACGATCACGGCTCGCGCACGCAATCAGCCCGCGGCGGTGCCCTTGGTCACAGCTGTTTGCGCTGCTGCGGCGGGGTAATCCACCAGCTCGCGCAGCGTCTTGCCCGGTTTGAAATGCGGCACGCGCTTTTCTGGCACCGCGACCTGTTCTCCCGAACGCGGATTACGCCCGATGCGCGCTGGCCGATGGCTGACGCTGAAGCTGCCAAAGCCACGAATTTCGACCCGGTAGCCATCGTCGAGCGCCTGCGCCAGCGTGTCCAGAATGGTTTTGACCGACAGTTCGGCGTCACGGTGCGCGAGTTGCGGGAACTGCGCGGACAAAAGTTCAACCAGATCGGAGCGAGTCATGAGAGTCAGAGGTCAAAACGGCGGCCCAGGTGAGCCACCCGAGCCGCCGCAAATCAGCACATCATCGGTTGCGCGCGGCAGACCTGCCGCGCGCGCTGCCGCAAAATCAGGCGTTTTTGTCCATCTTGGCGCGCAGCAAGGCTCCCAGATTGGTCGTGCCGGCCTCACGGGTTTCACCCGCCAGGCGGTCCATCGCCTCTTGCTGTTCGGCAGCGTCTTTGGCTTTGACCGACAACTGGATGTTGCGCGTCTTGCGGTCGATGTTCAGCACCACGGCGGAGACGTGGTCGCCCTCTTTGAGCACGTTGCGCGCGTCTTCGACACGCTCACGCGAAATTTCCGAGGCGCGCAAATAACCTTCGATGTCGTTGCCCAGGTCGATGGTCGCCCCCTTGGCGTCCACCGATTTGACCGTGCCTTCGACGATCTTGCCCTTGTCGTTGAGCGCGGCGAACGACATGAACGGATCGTCGAGCAGTTGTTTGACACCCAACGAGATGCGTTCGCGCTCGATGTCGATGGCCAGCACCACGGCCTCGACCTCCTGGCCTTTTTTGTAATTGCGCACCTCGGACTCGCCGGTATCGTTCCACGACAGGTCGGAGAGGTGGATCAGGCCGTCGATCCCGCCGGGCAGGCCGATGAACACACCGAAGTCGGTGATCGACTTCACCGGCCCGGAGACGCGGTCGCCGCGTTTGTGGTTGGCGGCAAACTCCTCCCAGGGGTTGGGGCGGCACTGCTTCATGCCCAGGCTGATGCGGCGACGGTCTTCGTCGATCTCCAATACCTGGACTTCGACCTCGTCGCCCAGTTGCACCACTTTGCTCGGCGCGACGTTTTTGTTCGTCCAGTCCATTTCGGAGACGTGCACCAGACCCTCGATACCCGGCTCGATTTCGACGAACGCACCGTACTCGGCGATGTTGGTCACCTTGCCGAACAGACGGGTACCGGCGGGGTAGCGGCGGGCCACACCGTGCCACGGATCGTCACCCATTTGTTTCAAGCCCAGCGACACGCGGCCCTTTTCGGCGTCGAACTTGAGCACCTTGGCGGTGACTTCCTGCCCGGGCTGCACGACTTCGCTGGGGTCACGCACGCGGCGCCAGGCCAAGTCGGTGATGTGCAGCAGGCCGTCGATGCCGCCCAGGTCGACGAACGCGCCGTAATCGGTGATGTTCTTCACCACGCCGGTGACCAGCGCGCCTTCCTGCAGGTTTTCCAGCAGCTTGGCGCGCTCCTCGCCCTGGCTGGCCTCGACCACGGCACGACG